>DAOKZN010000086.1:0-8259 GCA_035325625.1 Mesorhizobium sp.
ACCACGTCGATCGCCTCGTCGCGCGACCAGGAAAGCACGCGCTCGCGGATACTGTCCCTGTCGTCGGTGACGATGTCGCGGGCGGCAAGCAGGTGCCCGGCCTCGACGATGCGGTCGGCCAAAGTCTGGCCGGAGCGGTCCTCGGCCAGGCTGCGCGTGTCGGAAACGGTCAGCACCGCGATGCGGACGGGGATGAAGGGGCGCTGCGCCTGCGTGTCGGTCATGGCCCGGTCTCCGCCGTGGTGGTGCGGGTCGCTGCGACGAACCAGTCCGGATGGCGGGCGCGAATGGCTGCCGCGGCGCGCTTGGCGACATTGCCGGTTTCGTAGAGGCCGAAGCAGGTTGCCCCGGAGCCCGACATGCGGGCAAAGCCGGCATCGGCGCGCTTCAGCGCCTGCAGCGCGTCCGCGACCGCGGGCTGGATTTCCCGCGCCGGCGCCTCCAGGTCGTTGCGGGTGGCTTCCAGCCAGTTGCGCAGGCTATGGAAATCGATCCGCGCCGGCAGCGCGGGGAGGGGCTCGTTTTCGCGCCTGCGCAGGGCGGAGAACACCTGCGGGGTCGAGACCGGCACGCCCGGATTGACCAGCACCAGCCCCAGCGAGGGAACGGCCGGCAGGGGCTCGACATTTTCGCCGATGCCGCGCGCCATCAGGGGCTGCGCTGCAAGGCACATCGGCACGTCGGCGCCAAGCGAAAGGGCGATCCCGGCCAGTTCCGCCGCGTCGATGTCCAGACCCCAGATCCTGGCCAGCAGGCGCAGGGCCGCCGCCGCATCGCTCGATCCGCCGCCGATGCCGGAAGCGACCGGCAGGTTCTTCTCCAGCGCGATGGCGACGGGAAAGGCATTCCGGCGCCCGGCCGCCTTGCGGAGGGCGTCGCGCGCCATGGCGATCAGGTTGCGCCCGTCGACCGGCACCCCGGCGGCGTAGCGCCCCGACACCGCAAGGCCGTCTTCCTCGGCCGCAGACACCTGGAGCCGGTCGCCGAACCGGGTGAAGACCGCCAGGCTTTCGATGAGGTGATAGCCGTCGCCGCGCCGTCCGGTCACATGCAGCGCGAGGTTGATCTTGGCCGGAGCGGCCTCGGCCAGCGGAGAGGCTGCGAGGTTCACCTGAAACCCTCCGCGATGGGATTGAAGATCAGTCCTTGGCCAGACGGTATTCGCCGGTCTTGGGGTCCTTGACCAGCGTGCCGTGGGTACCGTTGGCCTGCTGGCGCTCGGCGCGCCGCACCTTCGCCGTCACGCGCTCCGCCTCGCGGAT
This sequence comes from Mesorhizobium sp., assembly GCA_035325625.1. Classification (GTDB taxonomy): domain Bacteria; phylum Pseudomonadota; class Alphaproteobacteria; order Rhizobiales; family Rhizobiaceae; genus Mesorhizobium. The sequence continues at coordinate 1,263 of DAOKZN010000086.1, forward strand.
GAAGGACCGGTAGCCGACATAGGCGACCACGCCCACCATGATGAAGAAAAGAATCTGCGGCATGTCGAACTCCTTCCTCGGGGCGCCGCGAAAACGGACGGCGGAAATGGCGGCAGGACCGGAGGCACCTTCATCCTAGACCGTTCGGGCTGTTTTTCAAAGGCCGAACCGGCTCCACAGGGCGCGTTCCTCTGCCGCATCGGCAAGCCCGTGCGCGGCGGCGGCGGCGATGTCGGCCACTGCCGGCTGGTTGCCCCGCAAAGCCGAGCCGAACAGGCCGAAGCGGGAAAGCAGGCCGCGCTGCTGGGAAATCAGCTTGAGCTGCGTCTTTTCGCCGAAGCGCTGCTTCAGCGTGGTGCGCATGTCGCCCAGCGCGTCGACCAGCCCCAGTTCCAGCCCCTTGCGGCCGGTCCAGAACAGGCCGGTGAACAGGTCCGGGTCGTCCTTGAGCTTCGCTCCCCGCCGCTCCTTGACCAGTTCGATGAAGGTTTCGTGCACTTCCAACTGCAGCGCCTTGAGGCGCTCCACGTCTTCCTTCTTCTCCGGCTTGAACGGGTCGAGCACCGACTTGTTCTGGCCGGCGGTGTGCACGCGGCGCTCCACGCCGATCTTCTTCAGCAGTTCCGGGAAGCCGAAGGAGGCCGATACCACGCCGATGGAGCCGACGATGGAGGAGGGGTCGGCGATGATCTCGTCGCCGGCCAGCGCGATCATGTAGCCGCCGGAGGCGGCCACGTCCTCCACGAATATCAGCACCCGCCTGTTCTTTTCGGCGGCGAGATCGCGGATGCGCCTGAAGATCAGCCGCGACTGCACCGGCGAGCCGCCGGGCGAGTTGACGGAGATGGCGACCGCCGGGGCGTCGAAGGCGAAGGCCTTCTCGATCAGCCCGGCCGTGGTGGCCAGCGAGAGCGCAGGCCGAAGCTGGCTGCCGCCGGCCATGATGGTGCCGTGCAGCCGGATGACGGGAATGGTGACGATGTTCGGGCGCCAGGATTTCGGCAGGAGGCGGGCAAGCAGACGGCGCACTGGCGAATAGTCTCCGGTTGGTGGCGAGCACCATGTAGGCATTCGCAGTGCATGGGCAATGCCGTTCGAGGAAAAGTCAATCCGCAAACAGCGGGGCGAGCCCGTTGTTGATGGCGTCGGCGCGCTCGCTGAAGCGGTGGCCGGGGCCCTCGTGCAGCATGAGCGGCGGATGCAGGACGAGCCCGCCGCGCGCGCCGCGCACCGCCCGCACGACGATGCGGATCGCCGGCCTGTCGGGGCGCGGATGCACGGCCAGGATCTCGGCGTTGCCGAAGCGGCCGGCCAGCGCGTCGAGCAGCGGGCGCAGCGAGACGGGGCGGGCGATGACGGCCAGCCCGCCGCGCGGCTTCACCGTTGCGGCCGCGGTGCGCACCCAGCTTTCGAACAGGCCGTCCTCCATCACATGCGCCTGGCGCTTCAGCGCGTCCGGCGTGGCGCGGTCGACCGCGGCGTTGAAGGGCGGGTTCATGATGGCGAAGTCGAATTCGTTGTCGGCAAGCCCGGCCGCGGCGCGCGCTTTTCCGGTCAGGGTCACGTCGGCCCGCAGCACGGCGGCGCGCCCGGCAAGATGCCGGTTGGCGGGGTGCGCCAGCGTCGCCTCGGCGAAGGCCGCCATCTCCGGCGCGCGCTCCACCAGAAGCGCGGTGGCGCCCTCGCAGCGGGAAATGACGGCAAGGCCCGCCGCGCCCGCGCCGGCGCCGAAGTCGGCGAGCCGGCCGGTGAAGGCGGTGGGCACGGCGGCCGCCAGCATCATGGCGTCCATGCCGGCGCGATGGCCGGCGCGTTCCGGCTGCACCAGCCAGAAGCGGCCGCGATGGAAGGCGTCCACCGTGTGCGGCGGCGCCTCGGTCGCCGCGGCGGTCATGTGGGGCGCAGTTCGTGGGCGATGCCGGCGTCGGTGAGGATGCGGCGCGCCTCGTCGGCGCGGTCGGCCTCGACCAGGATGCGCCGGGGCAGGATGCCGAGCGAGCCGTCCAGCACGCTCATGTTCTGGTCGGCCACCAGAAAGCCGATGCCCGCGTCGCGCATCAGCGATTCGACGAAGGAGATGATGACGGGGTCGTTGGTGCGCACGAGTTCGATCATGCGCTGAAATTCGCAGCTTGGCGGGCCGATGTAAATGATCGCCCACCGCGGCCGCGCCTTGCGCTCAGCGGCCGGCGAAGTGCTGCTTGAGCCTGGCCACCTCCGCGTCCGGCCAGTTATCAAGGCCGAGCACCGCGATCCAGGCGTCGATATAGTGCCCGGGCGTATAGACATGGCCGTGCCCGGCGGGGGTCGTGGTGGCGATGGCGAGATCCAACAGCGATTGCAGGAAGCTGACGATCGGATACCAGCGGAACTGGTCCGACACGTCCGGCCCGCGCGGCCGGCTCAGCCATGGCGGCGCCCTGTAAAAGGAAAGCGGATCGAAGAAGGTGACCGAATCGCTGGCATATTGCAGGTAGACGATGCGCATCGGCCCCCAATGCGCCCCGGCGGCGCCCAGCGCGTTCTCCTGGCTGGTGAAGCGGACATAGGAGCCGTCGCGGAATTGCGGCAGCCAGAAGGGCGTGCCGGGGTTGCGATGGTCGGTGATCGAGCGCCAGATCCGGCTGGAAAAGGGCGGGCCGCTCCACAGCGCGCCCTGGTAGGGGTCGCCGAGCACCTCGAACAGCTCGTTCGATTGTTCGGAATTCATGGCGCCGAGGCTGAGGCCGTAGAGATAGAGCTTCGGCCGGTGCTCCCGGGGCAGGGTCGTCCAGTGGCCGTAGACCTCGTGGAAGAGGGCGCGGGAAGCATCGCTGCCATAGCCGGGCTCGACCAGCAGGGACAGCCAGCTTGCGAGATAGGAATACTGGACGGCCACGCTGGCGACGTCGCCGCCCGCCAGATATTCGAGCGTGTCCATGGCGGCCGGATCGACCCAGCCGGTGCCGGTCGGGGTGACGATGACCAGTGTCGAGCGCTCGAAGGCGCCGACGCGCTTCAGTTCGTCCAGCGCCAGCCGGGCCCGCGCCTGCGGCGTGTCGGCGGAACGCAGCCCGGCATAGACGCGAATGGGCTCCGGAGCCGCCCGGCCGAGGAAGGCGCCGATCTCCTGCGCCGACGGCCCGCCGGAGACGAAGTTGCGCCCGGCGCGGCCGAGGCCTTCCCAGTCCAGCAGCGAGGCGGCGCTGCCGGTCTTCAGCGGGTCGGCGGGCGGGCTGCTGCCGTCCTCGACCAGCTCGTCCAGCGCCCGGTAGGAGCTGTCGGCCACATGCAGCGCATAGCGCAGCAGCACGCCGTTGGCGACGCCGATGAAGAGGACCGTGGCGACCGCGATGCCGAGCACGGCGGCGATCCTGCGCGGCAGGAAGGGGCGGAGGCGATCCGCCACCAGGCGCCGGACGAGACGGAACAGGCGCGCCAGGCCGAAAAGGACAATGAAGGCGGCAAGCGCGATGAGGCCGACCTGCACCGGGCGGACGCTTTCGACCGGCTCCATGCCCATCAGGCTGCGGATCGAATTCTGCCAGCCGGAGGCGCGCCACAGGAAGACCAGCGCCACTGCCGCGCATGCCAGCGCGGCCGCCTGCTTGACCAGGCGCGCACGGCCCTCCTCCGGCAGCGGGAGCTCGAGATAATGCCATAGCCGGAGGCCGAGCACGCCGATGCCGTAGCCGATGCTGAAGGCGACGCCGGAAAGCACGCCCTGGACCATGAAGCCGCGCGGAATGAGCGAGGGCGTGAGCGAAGCGGCGAAGAACAGCGTGCCGGCCAGCAGCCCGACAGCCGAGAACATCCGCCATGGCCAGCCGGTCCAGTCTCTCGCCATTTTCGTCGCTCCCCTGTTCCTGCGCAGGCCGGCTCCGGTCCGGTTTCCGGTCCCAGACTATCCATGGGCGCGCCCGCCACAAGTGCGGCGGGCTTGTGAAGGGCTTGCGCCAATTCGCCTCTTGCCGCGCGCGTGGGCGCCGCCTAGACTCGGCCGGCAGGGTGAAGGGCCGTCATTGGAAAAGGCGGGGAGTGTTGTTGGTGGGTGTCGTTCTCAATCTCGAAGACGGGAAGCGTGAAGTTGCGTCGATCGCGGAGCTGATCGCGCTGACGGCTGCGGACATGGGCCGCGTCAACGAGCTGATCCTGTCCAAGGCGGGCTCCGACGTCGAGATGATCCCGCAGATCGCCAACCACCTGATCTCCTCGGGCGGCAAGCGGCTGCGGCCGATGGTGACGCTGGCCGCCGCCCAGATGTTCGGCTACTCGGGCGAAGGCCATGTCAAGCTCGCCACGGCGGTGGAGTTCATGCACACCGCCACGCTGCTGCACGACGACGTGGTGGACGAAAGCGGCATGCGGCGCGGCAAGAAGACGGCGCGCATGATCTGGGGCAACCAGGCGTCCGTGCTGGTGGGCGATTTCCTGCTCGGCCAGGCGTTCCGCATGATGGTCGAGGTCGGCTCGCTCGACGCGCTCGACATCCTGTCCACCGCCGCCTCCATCATCGCCGAGGGCGAGGTCATGCAGCTTGCGGCCGCCAAGAACCTCGACACCACCGAGGACGAGCACTTCGCCGTCATCAAGGCAAAAACCGCCGCGCTGTTCTCCGCCGCGGCTGAAGTCGGCCCGGTGATCGCCGGCGTCTCGCGCACCGACCGCGCGGCGCTGCGTTCCTACGGCATGAATCTCGGCCTGGCCTTCCAGCTCATCGACGACGCGCTGGACTATGGCGGCTCCAGCAGCGATCTCGGCAAGAATGTCGGCGACGATTTCCGCGAGGGCAAGGTGACGCTGCCGGTGATCCTGGCCTATCGGCGCGGCACGGCGGCCGAGCGCGCCTTCTGGAAGCACGCCATCGAGGAGAATGCGGCGGACGACGCCGCGCTGGAGAAGGCCATCGGCCTGATGGCCCGCCACGGCGCCATCGCCGACACCATCGGCCGCGCCCGCCATTTCGGCGAGATCGCGCGCGATGCGCTGGCGCCGCTGGAAGGCACGCCGCAGAAGGCGGCGCTGATCGACGTCATCGACTTCTGCATCAGCCGCGTGAACTGAGGCGCCGGCCGCGCCTTCTTCCGATTGCGGCGCGACCGCAAAAAGGCCATGCTTTGCATCGAAGGATGATGGATTCCATGGCGGTCCCCGCAAGGCGGGGGCATGCGCCATCAGAAAGGAAGAATATGCGGCAAAGACGCGCTCGCTGGATTTCGGGCCTGGCTGTCATCGCGGGCGTGGCGGCGCTGGGCCAGCCGGCATTCGCCAGGCAGGCCGGCGGAACGGTGGAGATCACCTCGCTGTCCGGCGCCTTCCTGGCGGCGCGCGTGGCCGAGGCCGACAACGACCTCGACAACGCCATCAACTATTACAAGCAGGCGCTGGCCTTCGATCCGGGCGACGCCGCCCTCCAGCAAAGCCTCATGCTGTCGCTGATCGCCCAGGGCCGCTTCCAGGAATCGCTGCCCTATGCCGACAAGCTCAAGGAAGTGCCGGACGTGGAGCGCTTCTCGCGTCTGGCGCTCGCCGTCGAATCTTTCCGCACCAAGGACTATCTCAAGGCCGAATACTGGCTGAAGCTGTCGCTGGAGGCCGACCTCGACAAGCTGATCTCCGGCGTCATGACCGGGTGGGCCAAGCAGGGCGCGGGCCACGGCGCCGAGGCGCTGGCCTATGTGGACAAGCTCGACGGGCCGGAATGGTTCGACCTCTTCAAGTCCTATCATCGCGCGCTGATCGCCGATGTCGCGGGCCTCAAGAACAAGGCGGACGAGGCCTATGCCGCCACCGTGGCCAACACGGCCGCCGGCGGCGCCGCGCCCGACACGTGGCTGCGCTGCGCCGCGGCCTATGCCTCCTTCCTGGCCCGCAACGGCGACAAGGACAAGGCGCTGTCGATCCTGGACCAGGCGGACGCCTTCGCGACAGGAAAGCCCGAGATCGTGGCCCTGCGCGAGCAAATCACGAAGGGCGAGAAGCCCGCGCCGCTGGTCTCCGGCCCGGCCGGAGGCGCTTCCGAGATCCTGCTCGACCTTGCGACCGCGCTCAACCGCGGCGGCGGCGAGCCTTTCGTGCGTCTCTATCTGGAATACGCGCTGGCGCTGAAGCCGGACAACGATGCCGCGCTGGTGCAGCTTGCCGCCGTGGCCGAGCAGATGAAGGACAGCGAAAAGGCCATCGACCTCTATCGCCGCATCCCGGCCGATTCGCCGCTGAGGGAGATTTCCGACCTCCAGCTCGGCCTCAATCTCGCCGACCTCGGCCGCAACGACGAGGCGATCGTGCATCTCAAGGCGCTGGTGGAGGCTTATCCGGACGACATGCGCGGCTATCTGGCGCTCGGCGGCGTCTATGCCTCCAAGGAGGACTTCCGCTCCGCCGCCGACCTCTACGACCGGGCGGCCGAGCGGCTGAAGGAACCGACCAGGGCGAACTGGAACATCTTCTACCAGCGCGGCATCGCCTATGAGCGGCTGAAGGAGTGGCCGAAGGCGGAGCCGAACTTCCGCAAGGCGCTGGAGCTCTATCCCGACCAGCCGCAGGTGCTGAACTACCTCGGCTATTCCTGGGTCGACCGCGACGCCAACCTGAAGGAGGCGCTGCAGATGATCCAGAAGGCCGCCGATCTCAGGCCCAGCGACGGCTACATCATCGATTCGCTCGGCTGGGCCTACTACAAGCTCGGCCGCTACGAGGACGCCGTGCGCGAGATGGAGCGCGCGGTGTCGCTCAAGCCGGAGGACCCGGTGCTCAACGACCATCTCGGCGACGTCTACTGGCGCGTCGGCCGCAAGCTGGAAGCAACCTTCCAGTGGAGCCATGCGCGCGACCTGAAGCCCGACCCGGAGCTTCTGCAGCAGGTGCAGCAGAAACTTCTGAGCGGCCTGCCGCCGCTGGAGCCCACCACCGCGCAGGAAATCCAGAAGCCGAAGCCCGAGCCGACCGCACCCAAGGGGTGAGAGCCCGGTTCGCGCAGCGAATTCATCGTGCCGGTGGCACGATGAAAGGGCTCGAA
>DAOKZN010000087.1:0-8138 GCA_035325625.1 Mesorhizobium sp.
CCGTTCGGCTCCTCGCTCACGCTTTCCAACGAGGTGCGCGGCCGGCTGGAGATCGCGCTGGCGCGCGGCCGCGCCATGCTTCTCGCCCATCCGTACCCGCGAGCCTGATGTGTGTCGGTGCCTGGATATTGATATATCACTTGATATATCAATTGAGAAACAATCGCTTATGCTTAAAATGATCTTCAGGGACGCGTGACTGACATGGCTCCGCCGCTGCTCAACCTTACCGGCATCAAGTTGACGTTCGGCGGCGCGCCGCTGCTGGACGGGGCGGAACTGGTGGCCGGCGCCGGCGACAAGATCGCGCTGGTGGGCCGCAACGGCTCGGGCAAGTCGACGCTGCTGAAGATCGCCGCCGGGCTGGTGGAGCCGCAGGAGGGCGAGATCTTCCGCCAGCCTTCGGCCACGATCCGCTACCTGCCGCAGATGCCGGATATGGAGGGCTTCGCCACCGTGCGCGCCTATGTCGAGGCGGGGCTGGGGCCGGCGGACGACCCGCACCGCGCCACCTATCTGATGGAGCATCTGGAACTGACCGGCGAGGAGCGCCCGGCGGACCTGTCGGGCGGCGAGGCGCGGCGGGCCGCCCTTGCGCGGGCGATGGCGCCGGAGCCGGACATATTGCTGCTGGACGAGCCGACCAACCATCTCGACCTGTCGGTCATCGAATGGCTGGAGGAGGAGCTGATCCGCACCTCGTCGGCGCTGGTGGTCATCTCGCACGACCGCCGCTTCCTGGAGCGCGTGTCGCGCGCCACCGTGTGGCTGGACCGCGGCCGCACGCGGCGGCTGGACCGCGGCTTCGCGCATTTCGAGGAATGGCGCGACCAGGTGCTGGAGGAGGAGGAGCGCGAGCAGCACAAGCTCGGCCGCCAGATCGTGCGCGAGGAGCACTGGCTGCGCTACGGCGTCACCGCGCGGCGCAAGCGCAACATGCGCAGGCTGGGCGAATTGCAGGCGATGCGCCAGCGCTTCCGCAGCCATCGCGGCGCCGAGGGCACCGCCAATCTGGTGGCCTCCGAAGCGGCCGAGTCCGGCAAGCTGGTGATCGAGGCCAGGGCGATCGACAAGAGCTTCGGCGACAAGGCCGTGGTCAAGGGCTTTTCCACGCGCATCCAGCGCGGCGACCGCGTCGGGCTGGTCGGCCCGAACGGCGCCGGCAAGACCACGCTGCTGAAGATGCTGACCGGAGAGCTGACGCCCGACGCGGGAAGCGTGCGGCTCGGCGTCAATCTGGAGCTCGCCACGCTCGACCAGAAGCGCGAGGCCGCCGACCCCGACGAGACGCTGGCGCACTACCTGACCGACGGGCGCGGCGAGAGCCTCGTCGTCAACGGCGAGCAGCGCCATGTCGTCTCCTACATGAAGGACTTCCTGTTCAAGCCCGAGCAGGCGCGTACGCCGGTGCGCGAGCTTTCCGGGGGCGAGCGGGCGCGGCTCCTGCTGGCGCGCGTGCTGTCGCGGCCGGCCAACCTGCTGGTGCTGGACGAGCCGACCAACGACCTCGACATGGAGACGCTGGACCTGCTGCAGGAACTGGTGGCGGGCTTCGCCGGCACCGTGCTGCTGGTCAGCCACGACCGCGACTTCCTCGACCGCACCGTCACCAGCATCATCGCGCCGGAGGGCGGCGGGCGCTGGGTGGAATATGCCGGCGGCTATTCCGACATGCTGGCCCAGCGCGGCGGCAGGCGGCTGGAAGAGCGCAGGGCGGGCCGGAAGGATGCCCCGCCCGAGGCGGACGCCGCGGCGGCCAGACCGAAGGAGCCGTCGAAAAAGCTCTCCTACAAGCAGAAATTCGCCCTGGAGGCGCTGCCGAAGAAGATCGAGGCCGTCACCGCCTCGATCGCGCGGCTGGAGGACGCGATCGCCGACCCGGCCTATTACGAGCGCGATCCGGCCGGCTTCCAGAAGACCATCGCCGCGCTCGACAAGGAGCGCGTGACGCTGGCCGGGCTGGAGGAGGAATGGCTGGAACTGGAGATGCTGCGCGAGGAACTGGAGGGGTAGGGTCGTCGTCGAATTTTTACCCGGGTGAATTGACAATTTATTCTGCCCAGGTAAAAGGCAGGCATGAACACGAGCCATTCCGCCTCTGCCGCCATCTTGTCCTGCACCGCGTTTGATCGTGCCCGCCGCGTGGCGTCGGGTCCTTATGCCGACGTCGCCATCGCCGTGAAGGAGCGCATGCGCGAAAGCCCGGATGCTTCCATCCTCATATTCGACGACGGTTCGGGCAGGCAGATCGACTTCGACCTGCGCGGCACGGACCGGGAAATCGCCGAGCGTCTGTGGAGGCAGTTTCCGGATAGCCGGGAGCCGGCGGCGCGACCGGTCGGCCGGCCGAAACTGGGCGTCGTCAGCCGCGAGGTGACGCTGCTGCCCGGCCAGTGGGAATGGCTGGCGGGGCAGCCGGGCGGCGCCTCGCCGACATTGCGCAGGCTGGTCGAGGAAGCCCGCCGCGCCGGGCCGAGCGAGAAGGCGCGGCTCGGGGCGATCCGGGAACGCGCCTACAACTTCATGTCGGCGATGGCGGGAAACCTGCCGAATTTCGAGGAGGCGTCGCGGGCGCTTTTCGCCGGTGAATCTGCTGCGCTGGAAAGGCTGATCGCCGGCTGGCCCGCCGACATACGCAGCCATGTCACCCGTCTCGCCACCGACGCAGCCCCGGCCGAATAGCCGCGCTGAGCCGCCGGCGGGCGATCCGGACCTGCTATCCCTGGGTTTTCGCCTGCCAGGCCTTCAGCGCCTCGTCGAACACCTTCTCGCCCGGAATGCCCTTTTCCATGGTCAGCAGCGCGCGGCGCCCGGATTTGTAGACCACCGGGATGTCGATCCAGTCCTGCTTCCTCAGCAGCGTCAGGTTGGCGTTCTCGTCGGCCTTGGTGTCGTTGAGCGCGACCAGGAAGAAGCCGTCGGCGATCTTGGCCGGAACGCCGATGAGCGGGCTGCCGGCTTCCTGCTCGGTGCCCTTCATGGCGATGCGCAGCACGTTCTCGATGCCGCCGCCCTCGAAGCCGTCGGGGGTCAGGAAGATCATCTCGATGATGTGGCTGGCCGGCAGGGTCTGGTCGGCATTGCGGCGGATGGTCATGCGCAATTGCACGTCCTTGCCCGGAATGGTGGCCTCGGCGCGGATCGCCGGCTCCGGCGGCGCGTCGCCGCCCGGCGATTCCTGCACCAGCGACCAGACGATGTTGCCCGGCTCGGCCGAGCCTTCGGCGGCGCTGGTGCGCTCCTCGTAGAAGATCGCCTTCTGCCCCACCGGCAGCGCCTGCTGGCCCGCGGCGGGCGGCTCGGTTCCGGCAGCGGCGGCGGGGGGCTGGCCTTCGGCCGGCACGGCCGGCGTCTGCTGCGCGGGCGGCGTGGGCGGCGGCTGCGTGGTCAGGGCCACGATGGAGGTGCCTTCGCCGATGCCGCTTTCTCCGCCGGCCGGGCCGGGATCGACCTCCTTGCCGTCGGGCAGCAGCCGCTGCGTGAATTTCGCCGGCTGTTCGGGCTCGGAAGAAGCAGCGTCGTTCGCCGGCGCGGCGGGGGGCGTCGCCGCGGGTGCCGGCTCCTGGGCCGGGGGCTGCTCTTCGGTCGCTGGGGCCGGCTTGCCTGCCGCCGCATCGGTTTCGGCCGGGCTGGGCGGGCTCTTCAGCTCATTCCTTGCAAGCCAGAGATAGCCGCCGCCGGCCACCAGCAGCACGGCCGCCGCAGCGGCGACGAGGCGGCCGTAGCCGCGCCTGCGTTCCGGCGTCTCCCGGTCTAGGACCGGATCTGCCAGAGGCTGTTCGTCGGCCTCCAGCGAGCCGGGCTCGGCTCTCTCCGCAGACCGCGAGATGTCGGGAGCGGGATCGGCGGGCGTTTCGGGCCCGAAGGCTTCCGGGTCCCGGGGCGACGGCTCGGACTTCGGTGCGGCGGGAGCGGCAGGTGTTGCCGATACTGTCGGGGCGGCCGGAGAGGGTGGGGCCGAAGGGGGCGGGGCCGGAGGGAGCGGAAAGGCGGCGTCGCGAACCGGCTCCTTCGGCTTTGCCGGGGCCGCTGCCGGCTCGACTTTGGCCTCGACCCCGGCCGCGGGCCGGGCCAGGTTCGTCTGGGTCCTGTTGCGGTCGATGGAGGAGAAGATGTTCTCCAGCTCCGCCAGCGGGTCGGGGGCCGGGCCCTTGGCATAGCCGCGCTCGACCGTCGAGATGGCGTCCTCGAGCGCGCGTTTCTGGCGTTCGGCCATGGCGGCGGGCGGCGGCGGGTCGATCGCCGCCAGCTTGGCCGCGATGGTCGCGCGCGCCTTGTCATAGACCCTGGCGCGTATTTCCGGCGTCGTCTCGCCCAGGCCGTCCAGCGTCTTTTTCAGAACCGCAACGAAATCTGCCATGCTTCCAATCGACCTGCATTGCCGGGCCGACCTTCCTGAATCGGCAACTCCCGGGAAATACTAAGAAATCTAGTCCTGGAACGGATCGGTCACAAGTATGGTGTCGTCGCGTTCCGGGCTGGTGGAGAGCAGCGCGACGGGCGCGCCGATCAGTTCCTCTATGTGGCGGACATATTTGACCGCCTGCGCCGGCAGATCGTTCCAGCTGCGGGCGCCGGCGGTCGTGCCCTTCCAGCCTTCCAGCGTCTCGTAGATGGGCTCCACCCTTGCCTGCGCGCCCTGGCTCGCCGGCAGGTAGTCGATCTCCTCGCCGTCGAGCCGGTAGCCGGTGCAGACCTTGATCTCGTCGAGGCCGTCGAGCACGTCGAGCTTGGTCAGCGCGATGCCGTGGATGCCGTTGACGGCGACGGCCTGGCGCACCAGCACCGCGTCGAACCAGCCGCAGCGGCGCTTGCGGCCGGTGACGACGCCGAACTCGTGGCCCTTGGTGCCGAGATATTCGCCGATCTCGTTCCGCTGCTCGGTCGGGAAGGGGCCTTCGCCGACGCGGGTGGTGTAGGCCTTGGTTATGCCCAGCACATAGCCGATGGCGCCCGGCCCCAGGCCCGAGCCCGCGGCGGCCTGCCCGGCGACCGTGTTGGAGGAGGTCACGAAGGGATAGGTGCCGTGGTCGATGTCGAGCAGCGTGCCCTGCGCGCCTTCGAACAGGATGCGCTCGCCCGCGCGCCGGCTGTCGTCCAGCACCTTCCAGACGCGGTCCATATAGGGAAGGATCTTGTCGGCCACCGAGGTCAGCTCGGCCATGATGGCCTCGTGCGCCGCTTCCGGCTGGCCCAGTCCGCGCCGCAGCGCGTTGTGGTGGGTGAGCAGCCTTTCGACCTTGGGAGGGAGCGTGTCCAAATCCGCCAAATCCATGACGCGCACGGCGCGCCGGCCCACCTTGTCCTCGTAGGCGGGGCCGATGCCGCGGCGGGTCGTGCCGATCTTCGTGCCGGAATTCGAGGCGGCGTCCTCGCGGAATCCGTCCAGCTCCCGGTGCACCGACAGGATAAGCGCGGTGTTTTCGGCGATTTTCAGGCGGTCCGGCGTGACCTCCACGCCCTGGGCCTTCAGCTTTTCCACTTCGGCCACGAAGGCATGCGGGTCGAACACCACGCCGTTGCCGATGACCGAGAGCTTGCCGTCGCGCACAACGCCGGAAGGCAGCAGGGAAAGCTTGTAGACCTTGCCGTCGACGACCAGCGTGTGGCCGGCATTGTGGCCGCCCTGGAAGCGCACCACCACGTCGGCGCGCTCCGACAGCCAGTCGACGATCTTGCCCTTGCCCTCGTCGCCCCATTGTGAGCCGACGACCACCACGTTGGCCATGTTTTCATCCCTTGAATGCGTGCGATCCGGGCGCGCGATGCGCGCCGCCGGCCTCTATAGAGCATAGGAGCCGAAAGTGCGAACCGCTTTTCGGCCGAATCGGCCGTGGCGGCGAAAAGCGCCGGCATCCGGCTTCGGCCTCCTGCCTGCGCTTGCGCATCGCCGAGGCACAACAGTTTCCGCCCGGCGTCTCATTTACTTGCATGCTCCCGCCACGCAAGGTGCGGCGTCATCTGGATTCGACATGCACCGCAAAGCCTATTTCCTGCTTCTCGTCACGATGCTGTTCTGGGCCGGCAACGCCGTCGCCGGCAAGCTGGCGATCGGCCATGTGTCGCCCATGCTGCTTTCGGCGCTGCGCTGGGCGCTCGCCATGGTGGTTCTGGTGGTGATCGGCAGGCGCCACCTGGCGGCGGACTGGCCGGTGCTGCGGCAGCATCTCAAGCTGCTGATGCTGCTCGGCCTGCTCGGCTTCACCGTGTTCAGCGTGGCCATGTATTGCGCCCTGCTCTACACCTCGGCCACCAATGTCAGCATCGAGCAGGGCTCCATGCCGCTGTTCGTGTTCGCGGCTTCCTTCGTGATGTTCCGCACGCGCGCGACGCCCGCCCAGTTGCTCGGCTTCCTGCTTTCCTTTGCCGGGGTGGCGGTGACGGCGACCCATGGCGAGATGCGCGCGCTGCTTCATCTCGACATGAATTTCGGCGACGCGCTGATGCTGCTGGCCATCGTCGCCTACGGCATCTACACGGCAGCGCTGCGGCTGCGGCCGAAGGTGCACTGGATGAGCCTGATGACGGCGCTGTGCCTGGGGGCCACGCTGGGCGCGGTGCCGTTCGTGATCGCCGAGGCGGTCGCCGGCGCCATGATCCTGCCGGATGGCGTCGGCCTTGCCGTGATCTTCTACGTGGTGGTGTTTCCGTCGCTGCTCGGGCAGGCGCTCTACATCCGCGCGGTGGAGCTGATCGGCGCCAACCGCGCCGGCCTGTTCATCAACTTCCTGCCGCTGTGGGGCGTGGTGCTGGCCGTTGCCGTCCTGGGCGAGGCTTTCCAGCCCTATCACGCGCTGGCGCTGATTCTGGTGCTGGGCGGCGTGCTGCTGGCGGAATATGGCGGCCGCCGCACCGCGCTGCAGCCGCCGTGAGGCGGGCGGGCCGGCATGCGAGGCACGCCGGCTCGCCCCTCCGGGTCACAGGCCGTTGACGTCGAACTGCAGCCGCTTGGCCGAATCGATGGACCGGTGCGCGCGCACCTTGGCCAGCACGTCCTCGGGGAAGGGCGCGTCGAGATAGAGCAGCGCGATGGCGTCGCCGCCGGGCCGGTCGCGGCCCAGCGCGAAATTGGCGATGTTGACGCCGTTCTCGCCGCACACGGTGCCGAGCAGGCCGATGATGCCGGGCGCGTCCGCATTGGTGGTGTAGAGCATGTGCTGGCCCACCTCGGCGTCGAGATTGATGCCCTTGATCTGGATGAAGCGCGCCTTGCCGTCGGAGAAGCAGGTGCCGGCGATGGAGCGCGTCATGTGCTCGGTCTTCACCGCCAGCCGGATGTAGCCGTCGAACACGCCCGACTTGTCGCGCTTGACCTCGGCCACGATGATGCCGCGCTCCTTCACCATGATCGGCGCCGACACCATGTTGACGTCCGCCACCTGCGGGCGGATCAGCCCGGCGAGCGCGGCGCTGATGAGCGCCCGGGTGTTCATCTGCGCGGTCGAGCCGTCGAACAGGATCTCCACCTCCTTGATCGGGTCTTCCGTGACCTGGCCGACGAAGGCGCCCAGCACTTCGGCAAGCTTGACGAACGGCTTTAGCCGCGGTGCTTCCTCCGCCGTGATGGCCGGCATGTTGATGGCGTTGGAGACGGCGCCCTTGATGAGGTAGTCCGACATCTGCTCGGCCACCTGCAGGGCCACGTTTTCCTGCGCCTCGGAGGTGGAGGCGCCCAGATGCGGCGTGCACACCACGTTCTCCAGCCCGAACAGCGCGTTCTCCGTCGCCGGCTCGACCTCGAACACGTCGATGCCGGCGCCCGCCACCTTGCCGCTCTTGAGCGCGGCGATGAGGTCGGCCTCGACGATCAGGCCGCCGCGCGCGCAATTGATGATGCGTACGCCGTCCTTCATCTTGGCGATGGATTCGGCGTTGATGATGTGGCGGGTCTTGTCGGTCAGCGGCGTGTGCAGGGTGATGAAGTCGGCGCGGGAGAACAGGTCGTCCAGCTCCACCTTCTCCACGCCGAGCTCCTCGGCGCGGGCTTCCGACAGGAACGGGTCGTAGGCCACCACATGCATCTTGAGGCCGACGGCGCGCGTCGCCACGATCGAGCCGATATTGCCGGCGCCGATGATGCCAAGCGTCTTGCCGGTGATCTCCACGCCCATGAAGCGGTTCTTCTCCCACTTGCCGGC
>DAOKZN010000088.1:0-8093 GCA_035325625.1 Mesorhizobium sp.
AGACGCAATCGTCGAGGTCCTGGAAGATGGGCAGCGGCGTGACGGCGACCGGCTTGCCCGCCGCCAGGCCGTAGCGCACCGCCCCGCTCGCCGATTCCGCCGTCTCCTGATAGGTGTAGGCGACCAGATCGGCGCTGGAGAGCAGCGCCAGGCTGTCCTCGTCGCTGAGGAAGTCGGTGCGCAGGTCGACATGCGACCACAGCCGGTGCTTGCCGATCAGCGCCTTCGCCTGCTGGATCAGCCGGTAGGACACTTCTGCCGGAAACTCGGCATTGACCAGCCGCAGCCGGTAGTCGAGCCCCCTGCCCCGCAGCAGGTGGACGGCCTCGATGAGCTCCAGCAGCCCCTTGTTGGGCAGGAAGAAGCCGTAGCTCGCCACGGTCACCGGGCGGTTGCGCGCCCTGGCCGGGGCCGCGGCCGGTGCCTTCGGCGCCAGCACGCCGTGCGGAAACAGTGAGACGTTCTCCACCAGCCCGTGGCGCTTCAGCCGGTTCATGTCGTTGACCGAATGCACCAGCAGGCGGGCGCAGCGGGCAAGCGCAGGAACCAGCATCTCCAGCTTGCGGTGCGGCTCGTGGGCCGGATCGATGGTGGCATGCAGCGTCACCACCACCGCCTTGCCGGCGTCCACCAGGCGGTGGAGGAAGGCGGCGAAGCGCTCGAAATCGTAGAAGCCGTAGTTGAACTGGACCACCACCACGTCCAGCTTCCGGCTTTCGATGGCGGCCAGCACCTCGGAAAGGTCGTCCGCCTTACCCTCGTGCCAGCAGCGCACGACATTGCCGCCGTCCTTGCCCAGCTTCTCGTCGGCATGGCCGGCCAAGATCACCGTCGGCAGGCCCAGCACGTCGATCAGATGCTGCGAATAGGTGGCGATGCCGCAGCGCTTGTTGTAGGTCGACACCCAGCCGACCGTCGGATCGGCCATGAACGGCGCCTCGGCTGCCCGTGCGGCGGCGGCCACGTTGCGCCGCGCCACCTGTGCCCAGCCATATTCCTCAAGCAGCCCCTGCGGCACCGGCAGGCGCGGCCGGCCCGCCTTGCGGCGGAAAGCCTCCCCCATCAGCGTGGCCAGGTGTCCGGCATCCGGATCGGCCCAGACGCTGTCGGGCTTGTCCTGCTCATGCGTCTCGGCACGGGCGAAGCTGAAGTCGATGAGGTCGGCATTGCCGGCGTTGCAGAAATCCATCTGCCCGCTCCAGCCGGTGGCGATGACGTGCAGCCCGCTCAGCATCGCCTCGGCGATCGGCAGGCCGAAGCCTTCCGCGCGGCTCGGCGCCACCAGCGCGTCGCACTGGCCGTAGAGCGCCTTGAGCTGCGCCTCGCCGATGTCGTCCATGAGAAGCAGCACGTCGGGATAGGCAGGATTGGCCGCGCGGTGCCGCGCCAGCATCTCCTCGATGCGGTTGTGCGGGTTGCGGAAGGTCTTGATGACCAGCAGCACGTCGTCCTTGTCGGTGAAGGCCTTGCCGTAGCTTTCGAGCAGCACGTCGGCCCCCTTGCGCGGGAAGCAGGAGGAGACGTGCAGGAAGGTGTAGCCCGCTTTGCGCACGCGATAGTCCGGATCGGGCGCGATGCGGTTCCAGTGGTCGACGCCGTTGCCCACCACCGAGATCGGCACCGACACGCCGCCGTCGATCAGCACGCGCTTGACGTGCTCGGACGTCACGGTGACGAATTGCAGGCTCTCGTTGAAGGCCTCGGCATAGTCGAAGGGAAAGCCCGTCTCCTCCCAGGCGTAATTGTGCAGGCCGTTGACGCGGGCTCGCATGTCGGCCACGCGCGGCGGATACATGTTGCGGGAGACGACCTCCGCCGCGATCGCCTCAGGCGTGGAGGAGCGCGCGTGCAGCCCGGCGAGATCCGGATTGGCCGCCAGGAAGGCCGCGTCCGGCGCGAACTCGCCGGGTCCTTCCGCCGAAAGCAGCGACACGTTCTCGCCCTCGGCCGCAAGCGCGCGCGCCAGCGCGCGGTTGACCACGGCCAGGCTGTAGCTGGAATCGAACGGCCCTTCGAGCCGCCATTCCACCGGCCGCGCAAGCTTGCCCGCCCGCAGCCGCGCCTCGGCGGCGGTGCGGTTGCGCACCATGGCCTGCGCCACCTGCATCAGGTCCTGCTCGTCCGGCCCGGCGGGCTGCGGCGGCATCTTGGCCAGCGCCTCCACCAGACGCTGCTGGCACTGCTCGATGCGCGCGCGGGCGGCGGCCCAGTCTTCCACCGGCTTCGGCGCGGCGGCTGCCTTTCGGATCGCGGCCAGCGCCAGCCCGCCGCTCTTTTCCCATGAGAAGCGCGCTGCCTGCTCGGCGCCCTGCCGGGCAAGGCGCGCGCGGAAATCGCCGTCCGTCAGCGCCGCCTGCAGCTTGGCCGCCATGTCGGCGACGGAGAGCGGGTCGAACAGCGCTTCCGCATTGCCGATCACTTCGGGCAGGCTGGAGGCGTTGGCCCCCAGCACGGCGGTGCCGCACTGGAAAGCTTCCAGGCAGGGAAGGCCGAACCCCTCGTGCAGCGAAGGAAAGACGAAAAGCTCGGCCAGGTTGTAGAGACGGATCAGGTCGTCGTCGCCGACATAGCCCGGAAATTTCAGTGCATCGCGGGGCAGGCCCTGCCGGCGCGCCTCGTCCTGGAGGAACGTCCGGTCCAGTTCGGGCATGGAGCCGGCGAGCACGAGCTGGTGACCGTCGCGCAGATCGGCCGGAAGGCGGGCGAAGGCGGCGACCAGCCGAGCAAGGTTCTTTCGCGGGTCGCTGCCGCCCGTATAGAACACGAAGGGCTTTTCCAGCCCGAACCGGCGGCGGATGTCTTCCCTTTCGACGGCGGAAAGCTCCAGCCTGCGGAACTTGGGGTCGGCGGCCTCGGAGGCGTTGACCATGATGTCGGGCGCGATGCCGAGAAGCTCGACCGCCTCGCGAAAGGAGGAGCCCGAGATGGTGATGATGCCGGCGCTCTTCTTCAGTTCCTCCAGCTTGGCCAGATAATGGCGCCTGAAGTCCGGCGTCTTGTCCAGATAGTCCTGCCGGTACACCAGCGGGATGAAGTCGTGCACGGTGGTGACGACCGGCACCGATGCCAGCCGGCCGATGCTCAGCACCGCCGGATCGATATAGCCCTCGAAGAAGGACGGGCAGAACACCACGTCGGGCGCGATCATGTCGATATAGGCTTCGCGCAGCAGCGCCGAGGCGTGATGACGCCAGCGCAGGCGCGGCGCGCGGTCCTCGCACTGGTCCAGCAGGTCCACGACATGGATGTTGCCCGCCCCGACCAGCGGGTCGAATTCCTGCCGGATCGCCGCCAGGGTCTCGGGAAAGGCGGAATTGACGAGCAGATGTATCTCGTCGGCGCCGGCCTGCGCGGCGATCGCCCGGGCCAGCGCGTCGGTATAGCGCCCGAGGCCGCGGAAGCGGCTCTCGGTCTGGCAGGCCTGCATGTCGATGAGGATTCTAGCCATTCTTGCCAGTGCCCATCTTGCCGGTGCCCATCTTGCCAGTGCCCAGGCGCTCGCTCAGGTCCTTGTAGAGAAGCCGTGCCTTAGGCGAGAGCTGCGAGGCGCGCATGCCATGCTGGAAATGCTGGTTGCCGCCGGCAGCGCCGGACGAAAGCAGGAAGGAGCGCACGCGCGCCGCCGCATCCGGAAAGCGCCCCAGCACGCGCTTGCCGGCTTCGCGCACCAGCGGCTGCGACACGGCCAGCATGGCGACGCGCCTCGCCGCCTTCCTGGCCGATGCCTTGAGCGCGGCGCGCGTCTGCGCCGTGCGCGCCTTCGCGTCCGCCGCAAGGCTGCTGGCGATGCGCAGCGGCTTCGTCACCCGCCACGACGTGCTTTCATAGACCGCCGCCAGCCGCTGCTGATAGTCCGAGAACTCGCGCAGCTGCTCCTCGATCAGCCTGATCTGCTGCTGGATGCCGCGCTCGAAGCGCTCCGAGAGCGTGTCGAGGGTAAGCCCGTAGTCGGCCGCGAACAGGGTGTCGAACCGCGCCAGGAACTCCGGCTCGCCGGCCTTCTGCGCGATGACGGCGTAGTCGGGGCTGACCCCGCGGAACACGTCGATGAGCCGCACGGTCTCCGCCTCGGCCAGCGGCTTCTTCTCCTGCAGCCGCAGCACCTTGCTGCGCACGAAGCCATAATAGCGCGGCAGGAAGGACAGCAGCCCCGGCGGCAGCGGCTTGTTGTGCGTGGGGTCCATGTGGAAGGCCAGCGTGCCGACATCGAGGTTCTCGGCGTTGGGCGTCTCCAGGATCAGCAGCCCGCCCGGCCGCAGCACGCGGTGCGCCTCCGCAATCAGCGTCTGCAGCACCTCGAAGGGCAGGTGTTCGGCGATGTGGAAGCCCGAGACCACCGCCTGACTGGCGTCGGGAAGCGAGCGCAGGAAGGCGATGGCGTCCATCTTGCGTGCCGCCAGCCCGCGCGCGAAGCAGTCCGCAAGCATGCCGTCGTCCAGGTCGACGCCCTCGGCCCGCATGCCGTTCTGGCCGGTCAGCTCCAGCCATTCGCCGCGCCCGCAGCCGAGATCGACCAGCCCCGGCGGCTCGCCCGCCGCCTCGGTGAAGGGCCGCAGGAAGGGCAGGTAGACGCGCAGCCGCTCGACGATCTCCTCGCGGCCGCCGCGGAAGTTCGCCTCGAACTCGTGATAGAAGGCGCGGTCGCTCATCGCACCAGCTCCAGCTCCGGAGGGGCCCAGGAGATGCCGACGAAGCGGGACTGGTCGGTGTTGACGACGGTGAAGGTCAAGGCAAGGTCCTGCCAGCAGTAGTTGCGGCCGAGATGCGTGTCGCCCTCGTGGAGGGCGACGGCGAGCGAATAGCTTCCTTCTCCGAGATTCACGTCGAAAGTGAAGCGGAAGGACAGTTTTTCCCCGGCTTCAAGCGCCTTGAGGGGCTTTCCGAGGTGGTAGGTGTTGGTGCCGAAGACCGGCTGGCCCAGCCGGTCCTTGATCATGTAGCCGACGACGAGGCCGGGCACGGGCCGCAGGAGCCGGACATCGACCCGCAGCGTCACCTGCGCGCCCACCTTGAGGATGTCGGTTTCGGCGCCGGCGTCGTCCAGCAGCACCACCTTGTCGATCGCCGCCTCGCCGGTGCCGGAGGTGGTGCGCGCCCGCCCGTCCTCGCCAACCGTCTGGCTCACCATATAGCCTTCCTTCTCGGCGATGATGGCGTTGTAGAGGTCCAGCACGCTTTCGGGATGCCCGTCCATGCGGATGGTGCCCTTGTCGATCAGGATGGCCCTGTCGCAAAGCGACACGATCGCCGCGCGGTCGTGCGAGACCAGCAGCAGCGTGGTGCCGGCGGCGCGGAACTGGCGGATGCGGTCGAAGCTCTTGTGCTGGAAATAGGCGTCGCCCACCGACAGCGCCTCGTCCACGATGAGGATCTCGGGCCGGAAGGCGGTGGCGACCGCGAAAGCCAGCCGCACCTGCATGCCGCTGGAATAGATGCGGATCGGCTGGTCGAAATAGTCGCCGATCTCGGCGAAGTCCTCGATGCCGGGGATGGCAGCCTCGGCCTGGGCGCGGGAAAAGCCCATCAGGCCGGCCGTGTTGAGGGCGTTGGCGCGTCCGGTCATGTCCGGGTTGAAGCCCATGCCCAGTTCCAGCAGCGCCGCCACCCGCCCGTCGACATGCACCTTGCCGCTGGTGGGCTGCATGGTCCCGGCCAGGATCTTCAGGAGCGTGCTCTTGCCGGCGCCGTTCTGGCCAACGATGCCGACCGCCTCGCCCGCGCCGACCTGGAAGTCGATGTCGTGCAGGATCTGCTTCTCATGCCGGAACCGCCTGGCCGGCAGGAACCACGACAGGATGCGGTGCCACTCGGACCGGTGGGCCCGGAAGCTCTTGGATATGCCTTCGGCGCGCAGCACGCTCATAGCACGTCCACCATGTCGGCATTGGCGCGCCGGAACAGGAAGAGCGAGAAGGCGCAGGCGGCGAGCGCAAGCACGAAAAGCACGGCGAGCGCCGAAAACGAGGGAAAGCGGTGATAGACGATCGCTTCGTGATAGGCGGTGACGATCTGGAAGACGGGGCTGAGCCGCAGCCAGGCCAGATATTGCTCGGGAATGCCGCCGGCGGGATAGACGATCGGCGTGAACCAGAACAGAAGCTGCAGGACGATGGGCATGACCTGCTCGACGTCGCGGATGAACACGTTGAGCACGCCGAGCGTGATGCCGATGCCGGCCGCCAGCAGCGCCACCACCGGCGCCATCAAGAGAACCGACAGGATACTCCAGTCGATGCCGTGGCCGAGCAGGAAGAAGATGACGACCATGACCGCCAGCAGCATCATGTTGTTGAGCAGGGCCGAGCCGATCTCGATGATCGGCAGGGTGATGCGCGGGAAGCTCATCTTCTTGATGATGTTGGCGTTCTTGACGAACACCTTCATGCAGCGGTCCAGCACCTCGGAAAACAGGTTCCAGCCGAGCAGGCCGGCCATGAGATAGATGGCATAGCCGTAGGTGCCGGAAATTCCGGGTATCCTGGAGGCCAGCAGGTTCGACAGGATGAAGGCGTAGATCATGACCTGCGACAGCGGATGCAGGATCAGCCACGCGCCGCCCAGCTTGCTGCGGACGAAGCGCATGTAGAAGTCGTTCCAGATCGACGTCAGGACGAAGAAGCGATATTCCCACAGACTTCGGAGCATGCGTTCCTGACAATAAATCCGCCGCCGCTGCCGCGGGGCGCTGAAGCGCGACGCAGCCTTTTAAGCTGGAGACCCTGGCTTGTCACCTGCCGCGCGGGCGGGGATGCTAGAACGTCTGGTTGTAGGGGCCCGCTTCCGGGCTGCGGCGCAGCACCTCGTCCACGGCCTCGAACATCTCGCGGCGGCGGTCGGACGAGACCGGGCTCTCCACCACCACCACCAGTTCCGGCTTGTTGGAGGAAGCGCGCACCAGCCCCCAGGTGCCGTCCTCGGCCACCACGCGCACGCCGTTGACGGTGACCAGGTCGGTGATCTTCTGGCCGGCGAAGACCGCTTCCTGCGCCTTCATCGCCTCGAAATCCGCCGTCACGCGCGCCACCACGCCGTATTTCCTGTCGTCGTCGCAATGCGGCGACATGGTGGGCGTGCCGTAGGTCAGCGGCAGGTCGCGATAGAGATCGGCCATGGACTTTTGCGGATTGCGGTCGAGCATGGCGCAGACGGCGATCGCCGTCACCAGCCCATCGTCATAGCCGCGGCCGAAAGGCGGGTTGAAGAAGAAATGGCCGGATTTCTCGAAGCCGGCCGCCGCCCCCAGTTCGGCCACCCGGCGCTTGATGTAAGAATGGCCGGTCTTCCAGTAGTCGGTGACGGCGCCGTTGGCCTTCAGCACCGCGTCGGTGCCGAACAGGCCGGTGGACTTCACGTCCACCACGAACCTAGCGCCCGGATACAGGCCGGAAATGTCGCGCGCCAGCATGACGCCGACCTTGTCGGCGAAGATCTCGTTGCCCTCGTTGTCCACCACGCCGCAGCGGTCGCCGTCGCCGTCGAAGCCGAGGCCGACGTCGGCGCCCGTCTCCAGCACCTTGTCGCGGATGGCATGGAGCATGTTCATGTCCTCCGGGTTCGGATTGTAGCGCGGGAAGGTGTGGTCGAGCTCGACGTCCAGCGGCACCACCTCGCAGCCGATGCGCTCCAGGGCCTCCGGCGCAAAGGCGCCCGCCGTGCCGTTGCCGCAGGCGGCCACGACCTTGAGCTTGCGGGTGATCGACTTGCCCTGCGTCAGGTCGTCGAGATAGCGGGCACGGAAATCCGGCACGAATTCGTAGGCGCCGCCGCCCACGAGGTCGAAATCGCCTTCCAGCACGATCTTCTTCAGCGCGCTCATCTCGTCCGGGCCGAAGGTCAGCGGGCGCGCGGCGCCCATCTTCACGCCCGTCCAGCCGTTCTCGTTGTGCGAGGCGGTGACCATGGCGACCGAAGGCGCGTCGAGCGCGAACTGGGCGAAATAGGCCATCGGCGACAGGGCAAGCCCGACGTCCCTGACCCTGGCGCCCGCCGCCATCAGGCCGGAAGCCAGCGCCAGCTTGATCGACAGCGAATAGGAACGGAAATCGTGCCCGGTGACGATGTCGGGGCCGACGCCCATGCGGCGGATCAGCGTG
>DAOKZN010000089.1:0-8074 GCA_035325625.1 Mesorhizobium sp.
GGCGGGTCACTTCTCGGCGAAAATCCCGGGTCAGCTCTCAGCAGAAATCAACAGCGGAGGGCCACCCTGCTGTTCGTCTGCATGGAGGGCGCGTTCCTGCCGAAGGTCGTTGATCAGGCAAAGGGCAGCTTTCTCGAAGTAGTCGCCTGAAACCAGCCAGTCCGTTTCCCACCACTTTCCGACATCCAGACGAGCGGAGTGATGCACCCTATGCCTTCTGCCCTCTGGCATGGATCGGCGAGAGGCGCTATATAGGTCGAAATTCCGAGCTGAAATCAGTTCTGATTTCAGCGCTTGTATCGAGGATCAAGCCATGCAGCGTGTCGAAGCCGAGATCGCCGTTAGCGTCTCCGACCTCAAGAGAAATCCAAGCGCCATCGTCGACGGGGCGCGGGGCAGCGCCGTGGCAATCCTGAATCATAACCGTGTCATGGCCTATATGGTGCCGGCCGGCACCTATGAGGCGATGATGGACGCGCTCGACGACCAGGCGCTTGTCGAGATCGCGAAGGCGCGGGCGGACGAAAAGGGCGTGCCGGTCAGTCTCGATGACCTATAGGCTGGAGTTGCTGCCGTCCGCGAGGAAGGAATGGGACAAGCTTGGCGCGACGCTGCGACAGCAGTTCAAGAACAAGCTGGCGCAGCGTCTGGAGCATCCCCGCGTGCAGGCTGATGCGTTGCGCGGAATGTCTGATCACTACAAGATCAAGCTGCGTTCCGCCGGCTATCGCCTGGTCTACCGTGTCGAAGACGAGAGGGTCACGGTCATCGTGGTCGCGGTCGGCAAGCGCGAGCGCTCACAGGTCTACGAGGCTGCCAGAAAACGCTGACTGCGGTGTTGGACATGCATCCTGAAAGGGTCGCATCTCATGATACACAAAACAGCCGTAGCCATTGTACGTCGTTTGTGCTAACAGATCATTCCGATTGAATCTGTTCCACTGGAGAAACCCATGCCTGCGACAGCCACACGCTCGGCCCGGCTCGGCTTGCGCGCCACCCCGCAGCAGGAGGCGGTGCTGCGTCGTGCGGCCGAGGTCACCCATAAGTCGATGACGGACTTCATCCTCGACAGCGCCTATCAGGCGGCCGAACAGGCGCTGCTCGACCAGCGCCTGTTCGTCGTGTCGGGCGAGCAATCCCAAGCATTGCTGGAACTGCTCGATCGTCCCGCGCAGGACAATGCCGGCCTTCGGGACCTGTTCTCCCGCCGTGCGCCTTGGGAAAATTGATGGCGTTGACAGGGCCGCAGGCGCTCGACGCGGACTGCCAGCTTGATAGATTCGATTGCGGCAAAGCCAGCCTGACCGATTGGCTTACGCGTCATGCACGGCAGGCGAATTCCAGCGGCTCGGCGAGAACCTATGTCGTTACGGAGGATCGGCGCGCCATCGGGTATTTTAGTCTCACTGTCGGTCAGATCGACTCCGCCGACGCGCCGGATCGCGTTCGCAAGGGGATGGGAGCCTATCCGATACCTGTCGTCATCCTGGCCCGCCTGGCGGTTGACAAGAGGATGCACGGGCGCGGCATCGGTGTTGGCCTGTTGCAGAATGCAATCAGGCGCACCCTGGTGATCTCCGAACAAGCAGGCGTGCGGGCCCTGCTGACGCACCCTATCGACGAGGATGCCGAACGCTTCTACAGGCGTTTCGGTTTTGAGGCCTCGCCGGCGAGGGAACAGCAGTTGCTGCTCCTGCTGAAAGATGCTCGCAGACTTCTCACGTCCTGAGCAGTGGAAATGTGAATGCACGCCAATCCGATATCGCTGATGTCGACGACCGAAATCGGGTTAAGGACCACAACGCCTGGGCGATCCGTCGGCCAAACCATAGCACGGAAGGCGTCCGGATACGCCATCGGTGATAGTTGGCTAGAGCTTCAAGAAACGATGCTTTTGGGGACCGATATGCCCCTTTTGGAGCCGCCTCAAGATTCCACACTTGTCCAAAATTGGCCAGCCAAGGCCACCGAAGGAGTGTAGCAATAAGTGTAGCAACCTGGAAAAATCAGACCGACGCAGCAATTTTCACGAAGTAAATACAATGGCTTAAGTAGATTCTGATGGTGGACCTCAGCTCCACCAACGGCGGTTTGTCCAGAAGCCCGCAATCGCGGGCTTTCTTGCGTCTAAAGCCCAGCAATTCCGGGGGGTTGGCGGTCTTCTGAGCCCTGACAGGTGTCCGTGTCGGTTCCTCGTGGTCCGGCCCCGTCCAACGCACAAGTGTCTGTCAGGGCGGGAACGGAATGATGTGCCTGGACTGAACTCGCCAATGACACTGCTTCATACCGTTCTCATGGAGACGTCAGGTGGGCATTTCGGGCTGGGCAAGAGCCACCGGTTCATGGGCAAGCGTCGACCGGCTCCCATCAGCCTTGCCTGGTCCTGTCGTCCCGGGATCACAGTTTTTGCCCCGACAGCTGGAAAGCGGGAACGAATTTTCCAACAAGCCGCCGCAGATCGAAGACGGCGCCCTCGGCAATGTCCATAAATCCGGTAGACTTCAACCAAACAGAGCGGAAGGCGACACGGGCGATGTCGGTTCACGGTGCCAAGATAATAGACCTCGAGGAACGGCGCAGGGCGCGGCAGCGTTGCGATGCGGAGCGCGTCGAGGAGCCCGCGCTTCTCATGCCTCCGCTTTTTGCCATGACGTGGGTGCCCATGTGGTTCGTTCCCATGTTCGTGCCCGGTCACCTGCGCAATTTCGGATGACGGCCGGCAATCATGGCGCGGCTGCTCGATGTCGCGGAAACCGTTCCTGCCGACACTGAACATGACCTGCCCCAGCTTCTCGGCCGCAACCTGAGAAGGCTGCGGGTCCGCCAGGGCCACTCCCTCGAACGCCTCGCCAAGCTTTCGGGCGTCAGCCGGGCGATGCTGAGCCAGATCGAAACCGGCAAGAGCGCGCCGACCATCAGCCTGCTGTGGAAGATCGCCACGGCGCTGGGCGTGCCCTTCGCCGCGCTGCTCGACAGCCAGAAGACCCACGGGACGGTGGTTCTGCGTCGAAGCGAGGCCAAGATCCTGGCCTCGCGCGACGGCAGATTCACCACGCGGGCGCTGTTTCCCTTCGACGGCGAGCATAAGGTCGAATTCTACGAATTGCGGCTGGCCCC
Source organism: Mesorhizobium sp. (assembly GCA_035325625.1). GTDB lineage: Bacteria > Pseudomonadota > Alphaproteobacteria > Rhizobiales > Rhizobiaceae > Mesorhizobium. The sequence continues at coordinate 3,121 of DAOKZN010000089.1, forward strand.
GCGCCATGTCGAGCATGCCGACGCGCATGCGCCGGGAACGGTCGAGAATCTGGTGGTGGTCAGGGGGAAAGTGGAAATACGGGCCGGCCGCGAGGCGCCGGGGCTGCTGGCCGAGGGCGACGCGATCGTCTTCGGGGCCGACGTGCCGCACAGCTATCGCAACCTCTGCGACGAGGAGGCGGTCGCCTACCTTGTCATGACCTATCTCGAAACGGTCGGCTGAAAATGCGAAAGGGCCGGCGACCCGGCCCTTCGTCCTCGGAAAGGGTGGTGGCCGGTCAGGCTGCCGTCATGCCCATCATGGCCATGCCGCCGCACATCATCATCATGGGCATGCCGTTGCCCATCATCATGGTCATGCGCTTGCAGCATTCCATGAACATGTCCTTCGACATGCCGTCCATCGGCATCATCTCGCAGACCATGCCGTCGGCGGTCATCTTGCAGTCCATCTTGCACATCATCATCGGCATCATCATGCCCATGGGCATCATGCCGTTCATCATCGGCATGCCGCCCATCATCATCTGGTTCATCGGCATCGTGCCCATCATCGGCATCATGCCGGTCATCATCGGGTTCATCTGCATGGCGGTCTTCATCTCTTTGTCCTCGAAGGTCTTGGGATAGGTCCTGGCAAAGCTGCCGTGGTTCGATGAAGGATGCTCTATCCCTGCCTTGCGGTGGCGACAATGGACCCGCATCCGGCGATCGGCGGGTTCCTCCGCTACAGCCGGCAAGGCGTTCAAGACATTGGACAAAGAAGACGGAATTTGTGCCTTCGGGGCTGCATGGAGCCGATCATGCCCTTCCGATGCGCGTTCGTAGCCGTTTCTTCCAAGGATCGCCGGCTTTGCAGAAATGCAAAAAGGGCGCCCGAATCCGCCCGGGCCGAAGCGCCGGCGACCGGGCATCCTGCGCCGCGGCCATGAACGCGGAAAGCCTCCTCCCGCGCGGCCTTTCCGGCTTCCGCGGTCCCGCGGAAATATTTTGCATCGCGGGCGATCAATATGAAACCGCATGCCCCGACCGCCGTTCTTCCTCGTGATCATATCTGCGCCACCCAGTTCAACCGAGGATTTGACGATGCCATTCCACAAGAGCCTTGCAGGGGCGGCGCTTGCGTTCGCCGTCACTATCGGAGCCGCGCATGCGCAGGCCGTCACCGTCTCGTCCAAGATCGACACGGAAGGCGGCGTGCTGGGCAACATCATCCTTGCCGTGCTCAATGCCAACAACATCGCCACCAACGACCGCATCCAGCTCGGCGGCACGCCCGTGGTGCGCAAGGCCATCACGGCGGGCGAGATCGACATCTATCCCGAATATACCGGCAACGCGGCGTTCTTCTTCGAGAAGGCCGACGATCCGCTCTGGAAAGACGCGGCGAAAGGCTATGCGGAGGCCAAGAAGCTCGACTACGACGCCAACAAGATCGTGTGGCTGACGCCGTCGCCGGCCAACAACACCTGGGCGATCGCCCTGCGCAAGGACGTGGCGGACCCCAACAACCTGAAGACGCTCTCCGACTTCGGCAAATATGTCGCCGGCGGCGGCAAGGTGATCCTCGCCGCGTCTGCCGAGTTCGTGAACTCGGCGGCCGCCCTGCCGGCCTTTCAGACCACCTACGGCTTCACCTTGAAGCCGGAGCAGCTCATCACGCTTTCGGGCGGCGACACGGCCGCCACCATCGCCGCCGCCGCCAACCAGACCAACGGCGCCAACGCCGCCATGGTCTACGGCACGGATGGCGGCATCGCTCCTTCCGGCCTGGCGGTGCTGGACGACGACAAGGGCGTGCAGCCGGTCTACCAGCCGGCGCCCATCATCCGCGAGGCGGTGCTGAAGGAGCATCCCGAGATCGAGGCGCTGCTGAAGCCCGTGTTCGAGAAGCTGGACCTCGTCACCCTGCAGGACCTGAACGGCCGCGTGCAGGTGGGCGGCGAGCCGGCCAAGGCCGTCGCGGAGGACTTCCTGAAGAAGAACGGCTTCCTGAAATAGGCCTGCCTGGCCGGGCGATACGGGCGCGATGACACATCAAGGTGAAGCCGGCCTTGCTCCCGCGGCCGGCCGCGCCCGGCCGCGAAGCCGCACCATCGCGCTCGACAAGCTCGGCGTGGTGATCGGCGCCATTGCCACAGGCGCTGCCCTGTGGGCGCCGTTCGCCACCTTCCGGGCCAACCGCATCGTGGCGGGACAGGCGATGCCGCTGCTGGACGCGCTGCCGCGTCCGGACGGCCTCGTGCTCGTCGCCGTCATTGCCGCGGCCGCCCTTGCGGCGCTGCTGCGCACGCCGGCATGGCTCCGCCTTTCGGCCAGCATCGCCGCCCTTGCCGTTCTGCTGCTCGTGATCGGTGCCGCGGCGGCGCATCTGACGCCGGCAGGCAACGGCTATGCGCGCGTCTCGCCGGCCTCGGGCTTCTGGCTGCTTCTCTTCGCGTTCGCGCTGCTGGCGGCGGACGCGCTGACGCGGCTCGACCTGCCGCCGCTTTCCCGCCTCGCGGCTCTCGCTGCCGCGGCCCTGGCCGTCGGCCTGATCCTGTGGTCGGGGCGCTGGGACGGGCTTTCCATCATGAAGGAATATGCCAACAGGGCCGACACCTTCCGGGTCGAAGCCGGAAAGCACGTCGTCCTGGCGCTGGGCTCGCTTGCCGCCGCTGCGGCCGCGGGCCTGCCGCTCGGCATTCTCTGCCACCGGGTGCCCAGGCTGCGCGACGGCGTGCTCAACCTGCTCAACATGGTGCAGACCATTCCCTCCATCGCGCTGTTCGGCATGCTGATCGCGCCGCTCGGCTGGATCGCCGCACATGTGCCCGGCGCCTCGGCCATCGGCATCAGCGGCATCGGCACGGCGCCCGCCTTCGTGGCGCTGTTCCTCTATTCGCTGCTGCCGGTCGTCGCCAACACGGTCGTTGGGCTGGCGGCGGTGCCGCAAGCCGCCAATGACGCGGCGCGCGGCGTCGGCATGACCGGCCGCCAGAGGCTGCTCGGCGTGGAGCTGCCGCTCGCCTTTCCCGTCATCCTCACCGGCATCCGCATCGTGCTGGTGCAGAATATCGGGCTGGCGACGATCGCGGCGCTCATCGGCGGCGGCGGCTTCGGCGTGTTCGTGTTCCAGGGCATCGGCCAGACGGCGATGGACCTGGTGCTGCTCGGGGCGGTGCCGACGGTGGCGCTGGCATTCGCCTCGGCCATCGTCCTCGACGCCGTCATTGAAATGGCCTCGGCCCATCCATCCAAAGGCGCGGCGGCATGATCGAGATAGAGCACCTGACCAAGCGCTACGACGGAACCGCCGTCGTGGACGACGTGTCGCTCGTCATCGAGCCCGGCACCATCGCCGTCATCGTCGGCACCTCGGGCTCCGGCAAGACGACGCTGCTGCGCATGATCAACCGGCTGGTGGAGCCGACCTCGGGCGCGGTCAGGCTCGACGGGCGCGACAACCGCTCGCTGCCCGACTATGAGCTTCGCCGCGGCATCGGCTACGCCATCCAGGGCCACGGGCTGTTCCCGCACCGCACCGTGGCGGAGAACATCGCCACGGTGCCAAGACTGCTCGGCTGGGACAGGGCGCGCATCCAGGCCCGGGTAAGGGAGCTGCTGACGCTGTTCCAGCTCGATCCCGACGCCTTCGGCGGGCGCTATCCGCACGAGCTTTCCGGCGGGCAGCAGCAGCGGGTCGGCGTGGCCCGCGCGCTCGCCGCCGAGCCGAACGTGCTCCTGATGGACGAGCCCTTCGGCGCGCTCGACCCGGTCATCCGCGCCAAGGCGCAGTCCGATCTTCTTGCCATCCACGAGCGCTTCGGCACCACGATCGTCATCGTCACCCACGACATGGAGGAGGCGATCCGCCTCGGCGACAGGATCGCGGTGATGGATGCGGGCCGGCTGTTGCAATATGCCACTCCGGCGGAGATCCTCGCAAAGCCCGCCGACGCGTTCGTGGAGACGCTGATCGGCACGCAAGACCGCCCGCTGCGCCTGCTGTCGCTGGCCTGCCTGGCGGACGCGGTGGAGGCCGGGCCGGCCGAGGGCGAGGCGCTGCCGGCCGGCGCCAGCCTGCGCGACGCGCTGGCCGAGCTGCTGTGGTCGGGGCGGAAGGCCCTGCCGGTCAGGGGCGACGACGGCGCGCCGATCGGGCGCGTCACCCTCGACGGCATCGTCAGGCGCGGAGCCAGGCCCAGATGAGGCCGGGCCTGCCCACCCTGCTGCGGCTCGGGGCGCTCGTGCTGCTGCTGGCCTTCCTGGCGCAGCCGCAATGGTTCGCTCCCGTCTTCCGGCCGCTGACGGAAAACAACGCGCCGCCCATCTACAACCAGGGCAGCCTGCTGACGCTGACGCTGCTGCACCTGCGCACCGTACTCGCCGCCACCGTCGCGGCCACGCTCGTGGCGGTCGGCCTGGCGATCCTGGTCACGCGGCCGGTGGGCGCGGAATTCCTGCCGCTGTCGCGCAGCCTGGTCAATATCGGCCAGACCTTCCCGCCGGTGGCGGTGCTGGCGCTCGCCGTGCCGGCGGTCGGCTTCGGCGAGAAGCCGACGCTGATCGCGCTCTTCCTCTACGGCCTGCTGCCGATCTTCGAGAACGCGCTGACCGGCCTGACCACGCTGCCGTCCTCTGTCGTCGAGGCGGCGCGCGGCGCGGGCATGACCGGCCGGCAGCGCCTTTTGCAGGTCGAACTGCCGCTGGCCTTTCCGATCATCCTCGCCGGCATCCGGCTTTCGGTCGTCATCAGCCTGGCGACGGCGACGATCGGCTCGACGGTTGCGGCCAGGACGCTGGGCGAGGTCATCATCGCCGGCCTTCTCTCCAACAACCTGGCCTTCGTGCTGCAGGGCGGGCTCATCGTCGGCATTCTGGCCGTGCTTATCTATGACGGGCTTTCCGCGCTGGAACGGATGGCCGCCAGACGCATGGGCGGTGCCCGCGCGTGAGCCGGGAGAGGCTGCGG
>DAOKZN010000090.1:0-8073 GCA_035325625.1 Mesorhizobium sp.
TCGCGCGGCGGCACCAGGTCGCCGATCACCGTCTGCGACAGCGCGAACAGGCCGCCGCCGCCAAGGCCCTGTACGGCGCGGCCGACGATCAGCACGAACATGTTGGGCGCGAGCGCGCTGACCAGCGAGCCGGCGAGGAAGATGACAATCGCGGCATATATGGTCGGCCGGCGGCCGTAGACGTCGGAAATCTTGCCGTAGAGCGGCGCCATCGCGGTAGCGGTCAGCAGATAGCCGGTGACGATCCACGGCAGATATTGAGCGTGCCCAAGGGCGAGCGCGATGGTGGGCATGGCCGGCGCCACGATGGTCTGGTCCAGCGCGGCCAGCAGCATGGACAGCAGAACGCCGCCGATGATGGCGTTCTTCTCGCTTTCCGTCATCGCGGGCGAGGGCGCCTGCAAGGCCTCGTTCTGACTGACGGGTTTGTCCATCGATCCGTCTACCGCGCTATCCGTCCACCTGTCCGCGGCGGCTGGCCGCAAGCCTTGGCGACTTGCAGGACCGACGCATGATCTTGGCTGTGGACCTCGTCAGGAATACGAGGCTTCGAATCCCGCGACGGGATCGCCGGACTACCAACCGGCGCGCGTTTCCTTGAAACAGCGGCGCGGGAGATAGCAGACCGGCGCCGGAGTGTCGAGGATGGCCATGGCCATGTGCCGAAAACGTGACCCGCGCCCGCCTGTCCCAAAACGGCTCACCCCTGCGGGCGCGCCGCCTCCATCCGCTCCAGCCGGTAGCGCATCAGCCGCAGGATGCGGCTTTCGAAATTGACGAGTTCGACGCGGTCGAAATCCGCCTGCGCCTTGTCGTGCCGGGCAAGAATTGAGGCGGTGATCGTGCCGGCCTTGGCGGCGGCCGCCTCGCAGGTCTTGTACGGCCAGGTCGCCTTCAGCGCGTCCTCCAACTCGCGGCCGTAGTTCTTGGCGATCTCCACGTGGCGATCCTCGTGGCGCTTTATGTCGGCCGAAAGCGTGTCCCAGAACAGCTTCACCTGCGGATCGACCTTGCCGCGCGGGCGCCATCTGGGCAGGATGACACGGGTCCTGACGGTGACCTCGGCCGAGACGATACGGCAGGAATCCGGCTGCTGGGCGTAGCCGATGCGGGTGGTGAAGCGCATCTGCGTGGCGCCGGGATGCCGCAGCCCCGTGGTCTTCACAGCCGGTCCGCGCCGGTTCAGCTCGGTCTGGATCTGATCGAGCGTGCGGCCGCCGATGGTGAAATAGCTGTAGGTCTTGACGAGCACCGCCGCCCGGGCGGGAAACGCCGCGGCCAGCAGGACAAGAACACAGAGCAGGGGACGTTTCATCATGTTGCCTCTGCTCGCACCTTGCTTTAGGGCCGTTGCCGGCGCAACGGAAATCCTGGGCAATCCGTCCCGCTCGCGCCATGGTTGGCCGGCAATGATGATCAGACGATGGCAATTGGCGCACGGGCGCCATCTCGACCTCGGCGGAAAGGCCGTGGTGATGGGCATCCTCAACGTTACGCCGGACAGTTTTTCCGATGGCGGCCTGTTCGACAGCACCGGGAACGCCGTGGCGCAGGCCCGGCGCATGATCGCGGAAGGCGCGGCGATCATCGACGTGGGCGGCGAATCGACCCGGCCCGGCGCCGCTCCGATCACCGCGGCCGAGGAACAGGATCGCGTGCTGCCGGTGATCGAGGCGCTGGCAGCGACGGGCGAGGCCCTGATCTCGGTCGACACCTATCGCGAGGAGACCGCGCGACTGGCCGTGGCGGCCGGCGCCCATATCGTCAACGACGTCTGGGGCCTCCAGCGCGAACCGGGCATAGCACGGGTCGCCGCCGACACGGGCGCCGGACTGGTCATCATGCATACCGGTCGCGAACGGCAGGTGCTGTCCGACGTCGTCGAGGACCAGTTCTTCTTCCTCGAAAGATCGCTCGAGATCGCCAGGCAGGCCGGCGTGCGGGACGAAACCATCATGCTCGACCCCGGCTTCGGCTTCGCCAAGGAGACGGTGGAAGCCAATCTGGACCTGATGGTGCGCTTCGAGGAATTGCACGCGCTCGGCTTTCCGCTGGCTGTCGGCACCTCGCGCAAGCGCTTCATCGGCACGGTCACGGGGCGCGATGCCGCCGACCGCGCAGCCGGCACGGCTGCCACCAGCGTCATATTGCGGCTGAAGCGAGCACATCTATTTCGCGTCCACGATGTCGCAATCAACGTGGACGCCCTTGCCGTTGCGGATGCTATTCTGGCTCGTCAGACCGCGTTGCAGGACCCGCCTTGATGTATATGATCCGCATGAAAAACTGCGCCTTCTTCGCCCGCCACGGCGTGCTGGACGAGGAGGAGACGCTCGGCCAGCGCTTCTATGTGGATGCGGAACTGACCGTCGATCCCGGGCGTGCGCTGGAAGACGACTCCATCGCGGCCACCGTGGACTATGGTGTCGCCTTCGAACTGATCGAGAAGATCATCACCGGCGCGCGCCGTTTCCTCATCGAATCGCTGGCGCTGGAGGTGGCCAAGGCGCTCACCGCGCGCTTTCCGCAGATCGTGAAGGCCGCCATCACCGTGCGCAAGCCCAACGCGCCGGTGCGCGGCGTGCTCGATCATGTCGAGGTGACCGTTGTCTGGCCGCAATAGACCCGGCGCCAGCGCTGTCTTCGTCAGCCTGGGCGGCAATCTCGGCGATCCGGCAGCCTCCATGGGCATGGCGCTGCGGATACTGGACGCGGACGCCTGCACGAAAGTGGTCCGCGTCTCCTCGCTCTATCGCACCCCGCCCTGGGGTAAGACCGACCAGCCGGATTTCCTCAACGCCGCCGCGGAGCTCTCGACCACCCGGTCGCCGCGCGGCCTGCTGGATCTGTGCCTGGAAATCGAGCACCGGCTGAAACGGGTGCGCGAGGAACGCTGGGGCCCGCGGCTGATCGACGTCGACATACTGGTCTTCGCCGACCGTGCCATCCACGAGGTGGGGTTGGACGTGCCGCATCCGCGCATGCTGGAGCGTGCCTTCGTGCTGGCGCCACTGGCCGAGATCGCGCCCGGGCTGGATGTTGCCGGCCGCAGCGTTTCCGAGCGGCTGGCGGCCATGGATGCCACCGGCATCGAAAGGCTGCCGTCCGGGCAGGACTGGTGGCGCGTCGGCTCCCACGACAGCCCCGCGTCTCCGGCGGCTTGACGGACGGGCCCGATCAGCCGGAAAAACCGCCGCCGTCGAGGAATGCCTGCTCCTCCGGCGTCGTCTCGCGCCCGAGCGCGCGGTTGCGGTGCGGAAAGCGCCCGAAGCGGGCGATGATGTCGCGGTGGTCGACGGCATATTCGAGCTCGCCCTCGGCATGGGCCGTATGGAGTTCGACCGACCGTTCCTGGTCGGCCAGATCCTCCGAATGCTCGAAGGGCAGATAGAGAAAGACGCGCACTTCCTGCTCGACCGCCAGATCGTGCCCGGCCGCTATCGCCCTTGCCGCGAAATGCCGCGCCAGCGGGTCGGTGGCGAACATGTGGCCGGTGCCGCGGAAGCAGTTGCGCGGGAACTGGTCGAGCAGGATCATCAGTGCCAGCGCGCCCTCCGGATGGTCCGCCCAGCCGTCGAGCTCGCGCCTGGCCGCCATGTAGTGCAAATCCAGGAACCGGCGCCGGAATTCGTCGTCGAAGGCCTCGTTCTTGCTGAACCAGGCATCGCGGCCGGCCTCGCGCCAGAAGGCGGTGACGGCGAGGGCTCTCTGGTCGGGTTCGGTCATGTCGCGCTTGTCCTGTCCTGTTGCGTCTTCAGCATGCCGGCGGTTTCCTCGCTCAATGCCTGGCCTGCATGGCGCGGCTGGGCGAGGGGGGCCGGCACCGGGGTGGCGATGTTGCCCTTGAGGAAGTTGCGGCCGTCGCGGATGTCGCCGGAAAGCTGCATGTCCAGCCGCGCATCGTCGCGGCGGCGCACGTCCTCGATCGTGTCGGCCACCTCGTCGGGGTCGACACCCAGCGCCTCCAGCGCCGAGCCGCCGAAGACAAGGGCCGATTCGAAGGTCTCGCGCAACTGGTAGTCCACGCCCGCATGGATGAGCTGCAATGCGGTGCCGCGGTCGTAGGCGCGGGCCAGCAGCCGCACCAGCGGGAATTCCGCCTTCAGCAGCTCGGCGATGCGCAGGGCGGTTTCCGGCTTGTCCACGCATACCAGCACGGCCCGGGCGCCGCCGGCCCCGGCGGCGTGCAATATGTCGAGCCGCGTGCCGTCGCCGTAATAGACCTTGAAGCCGAAATCTGCCGCCGCCTGGATCATCTCCACGTCGTTGTCGATGATGGCCACGTCCACGCCGCGCAGCAGCAGCGGCTGGCTGACGATCTGGCCGAAGCGGCCGAAGCCGATGATGAGCACGGAGCCGGTCAGCCCGTCCGCCACATCCACGTCGGCGAGCGACTGCTCATCACGCGGACCAAGACGGCGCAGCGCCGCGATGGCCAGCGGCGTGAGCACCATGGAAAGGATGATGATGGCGGTCAGCACGGAGTTGGCGCGCGCATCGATGATGCCGACGGCTGCGGCGGACGAATAGAGCACGAAGGCGAACTCGCCGCCCTGCGCCATCAGCACGGCGCGCTCCAGTGCCTCCTCGTGGCGGGTCCGCAGAAGCCGCGCCACCAGATAGATGCCGAACGCCTTGGCGACCATGTAGGCCACCACATAGACGGCCACCAGCCGCCAGTTTTCCGCCACCACGGCGAGGTCGAGCGACATGCCGACCGCCAGGAAGAACAGGCCGAGCAGGATGCCGCGGAACGGCTCGATGTCGGCTTCGAGCTGATGGCGGAAGGTCGATTCGGAAAGCAGCACGCCGGCCAGGAAGGCGCCCATGGCCATGGAAAGGCCGGAAAGCTGCATGGCCAGCGCCGATCCCAGCACCACCAGCAGCGCGGCGGCGGTCATCACCTCGCGGGCGCGCGCGTCGGCCAATATGCGGAAGAAGGGGTTGAGCAGGTAGCGCCCGGCCACGATCAGCCCCAGGATCGCGCCGAGGCCGATGCCGACTTCGGTGAAGCGCTCGGACAGGGTCGTCTCGTCCCCGCCCGGTGCGAGGAAGGCCACGGCCGCCAGCAGCGGCACGATCATCAGATCCTCGAACAGCAGGATGGAGACCATGCGCTGGCCCTTCGGGGCGGCGATGTCGCCGCGCTCCTCCAGAAGCTGCATGACGATGGCGGTGGAGGTGAGCACGAAACCGGCGCCGCCGACAAAGGCCTGCGGCCAGGAAAAGCCGCCCAGCCGGCCGGCCACGGTCAGCAGCGCCGCACAGATGCCGACCTGGAGCGTGCCGAGCCCGAATATCTCGCGGCGCAGGCCCCACAGCCGCGACGGCTGCATCTCCAGCCCGATGATGAACAGGAACATGACGACGCCGAGTTCGGCGACATGGAGGATGGCTTCCGGGTCGGAGAAGATGCGCAGGCCGAACGGGCCGATGACGAGGCCGGCGGCCAGATAGCCGAGGATGGAGCCGAGGCCCGCGCGCTTGAAGATCGGCACCGCGACCACGCCGGCCGCCAGAAGCGCCACTACCTGGGTGAGATCGCTGCCAGAAGCCTCGACTGCCATGCAAATGCCCGTCCTGTGCGCGGCTCCGCCGGGCGGCGAGGCCGAACGGCAAGGATAGGGGCTGCGACGGCGGTCGAACAGTGCAAATCCCGCGCGCAGGGAATATTGCGGCGAGGCCGTGCCCGGCAGTAACGAAGAGACGGCGCGTTGCGCCGCCTTGCGCGTCAGTTTCTGGTCAGTTCTTGGCGATCGCGCCGACCGATGCGGCGTCCACGCGCTTCAGGTTCATGCCGATCACCGGCACCATCTGGTCCTGAACCTTTACCGACACGGTCACGATCATGGAATTGTCGTCGGGCACGCGCGCCTGCATGACCCCGCGCAACTGGTTGCGGTTGATGGAGAAGACCACCTTCCGCGGATCGACCACGCTGCCGGAGATGATGTCCAGCCCGTTGCCGGAGGAGCCGCCCATGAAGCTGCCCTTGTAGCCGGAGCGCCCCTTGCGCTCGACGGAGGCCGACATCTGCTGGCTGAACACGCCGACCCTGCAGCCGCCGTCCAGCGCCATGCCGACCTTGCCGGAGGGCGTGGAGCCGGTGAAATTGCAGGTGAACTTGGTGCCCTTGTACTTGCCGGCGACGATCTCGCCGGGGCCGACCCACTTGCCTTCGACGGAGCGGAAGAAATCGACGTCGCGCTCGCCGGCAGACGCATTCGCGGCCATCCCTGTCGAGGCCGAGGCAGCAATCGCGAAAGGCAGTACGGCGGACAGGAACATGCTCTTCATGAACGACACCCGGCAACAGGAACACGAGGAAGGGACAGGTGGGACCATGAACAAGATTGGTTAACGCTTCGTCACTCGGTGCGCCGGCCCCGCGCAAAAAAGGCTCCGGTCAGGCGCCGGAAGCGTCCCCGTCGCGCTTCCTGCCGGTGGCGTAGGCGGTGAGCGCCGACAGGAAATCGCCGAGACCGGGGCGCCTGATGGCCACGAAGGGCAGGGGGCGCGTCGTCTCCATCGCCGCGATGCCGATGCGCGCCGTCATCATGCCGTTGACCACCCCTTCGCCGAGCTTGGCCGAGAGCCGCGCCGCAACGCCGTGCCCGACGATCTGCTGGACGAAGCTGTCGCCGACGGCGATCGAGCCCGTCACGGCCAGATGTGCCAGCACGCCGCGCGCCAGCCGCAGGAAGCCCAGCGTGCCCGGCCTGCCGCCATAGAGTTCCGACAGGCGGCGGATGAGCCGGCCGGCCTCGAAGGTGACGTAGGCGACATCCACCAGCGCGCGCGGGCTGACGGCCGTGACCAGCGAAACGCGCTTGGCGGCATCCAGGATCAGCACCTTGGCCCGCTCGTCGAGCGGCTGGAGGATCTCCGTTTCGGCCAGCTTCAGCAGGTCCGTGCCGTCCATGATCTCGCCGCGCAGGTCGTCCAGCGCCTTGCGGCCGGCGGCGGTCTGCGGCTTGGCGGCGACGAAATCCGACAGTTCGTCCACCAGCGCCCGGGCCGCCTTGGGATCGTTGCGGGCGAAGGCGTCGAGTGCGCGCGTCTGCATCTTCTCGACTTCGGCCAACCGCCGGATGGCCAGGAACTCGCGGGCCAGGATGACGGCGAGCGCCACCAGCGCCAGGCCCGCCATGCCGGCGGCCAGCCAGCCCAGCCACGGTGCGCGCTCGAACAGGTCGCGAATCAGCTGGTCGGTCCACAGGCCGACCGCCAGCGACACCAGCACGCCGAGCGCGCCGAAGAAGATGCCGGCCAGCAGGGAGCGCTTGCGCGGCGCGACGGCCGGCGGCGGCTCCGCCGCGACGATGTCGGGCTCGTCGAACACGTCCACGGCGTCTGGAATGACGACGGCCTCGGCCGGTTTTACCGCACGCGGCCGGCGCGGCGCCTCGGCTGGCTCCGGGGCGCTGGCCGCAGCGGGTTTCGGTGCCGGCTCCTGCTCGATGCGGAAAGCCGCCGGCTTGCGCGGTGCGGTCATGCGAGGCGATCTCCGATCAGGAATTGCAGGGCCCGGTCGAGCCTGATGTGCGGCAGCGACAGCGCCACACCTTCGGCGGTGCGCTCCAGCTTCGGCGGGCGGAAGCGGACGAAACGGATGGCCGGGTCGGCACCGGAGGCTTCATGCCCTGCCTTAAAATCCTTGAAGACCACTTCAGCCTTTTCCGGCAAGTCACCGGGAAATATGGCAGTTTCCGTATTTCCATCGAAGGTTTCGTCGCCGATGCGCTCGCCCGCCAGCGGCGTGCCTATGATGACGGGCAGCGTCTCGCGGCCCTGCTTCACGGTGCCCTCGCGCGTGGCGCGCACGGCCGCCATCGCCACCACGTCCACCTCCGCCCCGGTGAAGTTGGCGCGTGCTATGGCGCGCTCGGCCAGCCGCCGCACGATAGCCTGCAGGCGGTCGTGGCTTTCGTGGTGGAGATGGTCGGCCTTGGTCGCAGCGATCAGGATGCGGCCGATGCGGCGCGAGAACAGGTCGGTCAGCAGATTGCCGCGGCCGGGGCGGAAGCAGGCGAGGATCTCCGTCACCGCGCGTTCCAGGTCGGCCATGGCGCC
>DAOKZN010000091.1:0-8045 GCA_035325625.1 Mesorhizobium sp.
GACGCCCGCCGCAAGAAGCTGCGCTTCCGCTCCTGGCATCGCGGCATGCGCGAGATGGATATGATCCTCGGCCGATTCGCCGATGCCCATATGGCTACCTTGACCGACGAGGAGATCGACCAATATGAAGGGCTCCTCGAATTTCCCGACGACCAATTCTTCCTGCTGATCACCGGCGAAAGGCCGGTGCCGCAGCATCTGGATTGTCCGCTCCTGCAACGAATACTGGTTTTCGGACGGACATACCAAGCCTGAACGTGACCGCATGAGCCTCATACCTGCCATCGGCCTGCCCAAGGGCCCCACAAGGGGCCGCATCGGTTCCTTTGTCCTCGACAGCGTTGCCGACGGCTTCGAAGCCTTCGCGCTGGCCGAGATTGCGCGCGAGATCGCGCCCGACCGGCCGGTGCTGTTCGTGGCGCGCGACGGCCAGCGCCTGCCCGCCATCGTCGAGGCCCTGGCCTTCGCCGATCCCGGCCTGCCGGTGCTGGACCTGCCGGCATGGGACTGCCTGCCCTATGACCGCGTCTCGCCGGGTTCGGATGCCGCCGCGCGGCGCCTCGCCGCGCTGGCCGGCATGGCGGCGCTTGCCCGCAAGCCGCACCGCGCCGTCGTGCTCACCACCGCCAACGCGCTGCTCCAGCGCGTTCCGCCTGCGGAACTGATCGAGGCGCAGACCTTCCGTGGCCGGCCGGGCAATCAGGTCGACATGGACAGGCTGATCGCGCGGCTGGAGAATTCCGGCTTCGAGCGCGTGCCCACGGTGCGCGAGGTGGGCGAGTTCGCCGTGCGCGGCGGCATCCTCGACCTCTGCGCGCCGGGCGCCGAGGAGGCGCTGCGCCTCGACTTCTTCGGCGACACGCTGGAATCGATCCGCGCCTTCGACGTGGCCAGCCAGCGCACCACCGGCCAGCGCAACGCGCTGACATTGCAGGCCATGAGCGAGGTGGCGCTGACGCCGGAAGCCATCAGCCGCTTCCGGCGCGCCTATATCGAGGCGTTCGGCGCGCCCTCGCGCGACGACGCGCTCTATGCGGCCGTCAGCGAAGGCCGGCGCTTCGCCGGCATGGAGCACTGGCTGCCCTTCTTCTACGAGCGGCTGGACACGGTGCTCGACTATCTGCCGGACGTGCCGGTGGTGTTCGACCATCTGGCGCACGAGGCATTGGCCGAGCGCCACGCGCTGATCCTCGACCACTACGAGGCGCGCAAGGGCCAGGCCGGCGGTGCGCTGAAGGAGGCGGTGCCCTACAAGCCCGTTCCGCCGCACCTGATGTATCTGTCGCCCCAGGACGTGAACGCGGCGACCGCGGAGCGCGAGGCGATCGAACTGACGCCCTTCGCCGCGCCCGAGGCGGGGGAGACGAGGGTGTTCCATGCCGGCTCGCGCGCCGGCAGGAGCTTTGCCGAGGAGCGCGCCGACCCCAAGGTCAACGTCTTCACCGAAGTGGTGAAGCACATTGCCGACGAGCGCGCGGCGAAACGCCGGGTCGTGGTGGCGGGATGGACGGAGGGCTCGCTCGACCGTCTGGCGCAGATCCTGGCCGAGCATCATCTGGGCAATCTCAAGCGCGTGGCGACACTTGCCGAGGTGGAGAAGCTGGCGCCGGGCCAGGCCGGGCTCGCCGTTCTGCAACTGGAGACCGGCTTCGAGACCGACGACCTCGTCGTCGTGGCCGAGCAGGACATCCTCGGCGACCGCCTGGTGCGCCGCTCGCGCAGGAAGCGCCGTGCCGCCGATTTCATCGCCGAGGCCGCCGCGCTGTCGTCCGGCGACATCGTCGTCCATGCCGACCACGGCATCGGCCGCTTCGTCGGCCTGAAAACGATCGAAGCCGCCGGCGCGCCGCACGACTGCCTGGAAATCCACTATGCCGGCGACGACCGGCTGTTCCTGCCGGTGGAGAACATCGAGCTTCTGTCGCGCTACGGCTCGGATTCGGCCGAGGCCACGCTGGACAGGCTTGGCGGCGGGGCATGGCAGTCGCGCAAGGCGCGGCTGAAGCGGCGCTTGCTCGACATGGCGGGGCAACTGATCCACATCGCCGCCGAGCGCCAGATGCGCACCGCGCCCACCATGATCCCGGCCGAGGGGATCTATGGCGAGTTCTCCGCCCGCTTCCCCTACGAGGAGACGGACGACCAGCAGAACGCGATCGACGCGGTGATGGACGACCTGTCCGCCGGCCGGCCCATGGACCGGCTTGTGTGCGGCGACGTCGGCTTCGGCAAGACCGAAGTCGCTCTGCGCGCCGCCTTCATCGCGGCCATGGAAGGCTTTCAGGTGGCGGTGGTGGTGCCCACCACGCTTCTGTCGCGCCAGCACTTCAGGACGTTTTCGCAGCGCTTCGCCGGCCTGCCGGTCAAGGTGCGGCAGGCCTCGCGTCTCGTGGGCGCGAAAGAGCTTGCCGAGACGCGGAAGGGGCTGGAGGAAGGCACGGTCGACATCGTCGTCGGCACGCACGCGCTGCTCGGCTCGTCGATAAAGTTCAAGAATCTTGGCCTGCTGATCATCGACGAGGAGCAGCATTTCGGCGTCAAGCACAAGGAGCGGCTGAAAGAGCTGAAGACCGACGTGCATGTGTTGACGCTCTCGGCCACGCCCATCCCGCGCACGCTGCAACTGGCGCTGACCGGCGTGCGCGAGCTTTCGCTGATCGCCACGCCGCCGGTGGACCGCATGGCGGTGCGCACCTTCATCTCGCCCTTCGATCCGCTGGTCGTGCGCGAGACGCTGCTGCGCGAGCGCTATCGCGGCGGGCAGTCCTTCTACGTGGTGCCGCGCATCAGCGATCTTTCGGAAATCAGTGATTTCCTGAAGGAATCCGTGCCCGAGCTGAAGGTCGCCATGGCCCACGGCCAGATGGCGTCAGGCGAGCTGGACGACATCATGAACGCTTTCTACGACGGGCAGTACGACGTGCTGCTTTCCACCACCATCGTGGAATCCGGCCTCGATATCCCCACCGCCAACACCATGATCGTGCACCGCGCCGACATGTTCGGGCTGGCGCAGCTCTACCAGTTGCGCGGCCGCGTCGGCCGCTCCAAGGTGCGCGCCTACGCGCTGTTCACGCTGCCGGCCAACCGCAAGCTCACCGACACCGCCGACCGCCGGCTGAAGGTGCTGCAATCGCTCGACGCGCTGGGTGCGGGCTTCCAGCTCGCCAGCCACGACCTCGACATCCGCGGCGCCGGCAACCTGCTGGGCGAGGAGCAGTCGGGCCACATCAAGGAGGTCGGCTTCGAGCTGTACCAGCAGATGCTGGAGGAGGCCGTGGCCGAGGTGAAGGACACCGGCGAGGTGGCCGACACCGGCTGGTCGCCGCAGATTTCCATCGGCACGGCGGTGATGATCCCGGAAGGCTACGTGCCCGACCTGCAACTGCGGCTGGCGCTGTACCGGCGGCTCGGCGACCTGGAGACGCCGGAGGAGATCGACGCCTTCGGCGCCGAGCTGATCGACCGCTTCGGCCCGCTGCCGGAGGAGGTGAAGCATCTTCTGAAGATCGTCTTCATCAAGGCCCTGTGCCGCAAGGCCAATGTGGAGAAGCTGGACGCTGGGCCGAAGGGCGTCGTCGTGCACTTCCGCAACAAGGAATTTTCCAACCCGGCCGGATTGGTGAAGTTCATCGGCGAGCAGGGCTCGCTGGCCAGGATCCGGCCCGACCAGAGCGTCGTCTTCATCCGCGACTGGCCGAACGCCGAAAAGCGCCTGTCCGGCTCTGCCGTGGTGATGACGCAACTGGCGAGACTGGCGGGATAGTCTGTTGCTGAGACGGAGGGGCTTTGCCGGCGCTTCGTCCGGCACCCCTCATCCGACCTCGCTACGCTCGGCCACCTTCTCCCACAAGGGGAGAAGGGAGCGCGTCAGTGGCGTTTGCGCCAATCTTCGCCGTTGGTGATTGCCGCTCGCGATTCTTTCCTTCTCCCCTTGTGGGAGAAGGTGGCCGAGCGTAGCGAGGTCGGATGAGGGGTGTTGGCCGGGTCGCAACGTCACCGCCAAGGCTTCAGTGACGGATCGCGCGCATAGGCTATGATGGTATCGCAGACGGAACCTATGTCGCGCAGCACGTCATCATTCCAGAAGCGCAGAACCCGAAAGCCGCGTTCATTCAGCGCCATGTCGCGCCAGCGGTCGTAGTCCGAATCCGCGTGCTGGCTGCCATCGATCTCAACGATCAGCCTCGCTTCGAGACAGACGAAGTCGGCGATATAGTTTCCGATCGGCGCCTGCCGACGAAATTTTATCCGATCGAGTCGCCTTCCGCGCAGTTCCTGCCAGAGCCTGTCCTCGGCCTCCGTGGCCTCTTTCCGCATGGTTCGTGCGAAGTGTCGATTCCTGGAGGACACGGGTTGATGCGGCATGAGCGCAAGCCCACTTTCGTCAATCCACTCGTTGCAGTTCCCCGCGTTCCTTGGCGGCGGCGATCTGGCGCAGCGCGTCGGCCAGCACGTCCGTCTCCTGCGCGCCCATCACCGCATATTTGCCTTCGATGAGGAAGCAGGGCACGCCGGTGATGCCCATGCGCGAGGCGGTGGCGATCTCGTTCCGCACGGCCTCCACGTCGGCGTCGGTGGGCAGCAGCGTCTCGACCACGGCCGCGTCCATGCCGGCCTCGCGCGCCGCCGCGGCCAGCACGGCGTGGTCGCCCACGTCGGCGCCTTCCTCGAAATAGAGCTGGAACAGCCGGCGCACCAGCCGGTTCTGCACCGCTTCGCCGGCCGCGCCCGCCCAGCGCGCCACGCGGTGCGCGTCCAGCGTGTTGGGCGCGACCTCGATGGCGTCGAAGGCGAAGGCGATGCCTTCCGCCGCCCCCAGCGGCTCTATGCGGGCGTGGATGTCGCGAATGCGCTGCTCGCTGCCGAACTTGGCCAGCATGTATTGCCGCCGGTCCTGTCCGCCGCGCGGTATGGTCGGGTCGAGCTGGAACGGCCGCCAGTTTACATGGACGTCGATGTCACCGGCTGCGGCCACCGCCTTGTCCAGCCGCTTCTGGCCGATGAAGCACCACGGGCAGACGACGTCGGAGACGACGTCTACGCTGAGGGAAACGGGCTCGCTCATCGTTTGGTCCTTTCGCGAACCGTCAGTCCGCCTTCCGCCACCATGTCGGAAGCTGATACCCGAATATGGGCGTCTTTTGCGGATGTTCCAGATAATTCCAGTAGGCTATCCACTGCCCGGCATTGTGCTGCATGGGCACCATGTAGGCGCCCGAGATCAGCAGCCGGTCCAAGACGCGCACCGCCGCCACATAGTCTTCCTTGGTGCACGCGTTCAGCATCGCCTCGATGGTCGCGTCGATGGCCGGGTCGGCGACGCCGGCAAGGTTGAAGGAGCCTTCGACATTGGCCGATTCCGAGCTCCAGCGGCCGAGCTGCTCGATGCCCGGCGACAGCGAATTGTTGAAGCCGCTGGCGCCGACCATCACCTCGAAGTCGAAGCGCTGCTTGCGCGCCTGGATCTGGTCGCCGTCCAGCGCCCGGATGGTCACGGCGATGCCGAGCTTGCCCAGCGTGCGCTGGTAGAGCGCGGCCAGCCGCTCCTCCTCCTGGCTGGCGGTGAGGATCTCGAAGCCGAAGGGGTTGCCCTGCGGGTCCAGCATGGCGCCGGCCTCGATGCGGTAGCCGGCGCCTTCGAGCAGGTCGAGCGCGGCGCGCAGCACCTTGCGGTCCTGGCCGGAGCCGTCGGTGACGGGCGGGCGCCATGTGCCGTCCATCACGTCGGCCGGCACACGGCCCGGGAAGGGGGCAAGCAGCGCCTTCTCCTTGCTCGTCGCCGGGTGGCCGAGCGCCGAAAGCTCCGAGCCCTGCCAGTAGCTCATGGTGCGGGTGAACTTGCCGCCGAACAGGTTCTTGTTGGCCCATTCGAAATCGTAGAGCATGCCGAGCGCCCGCCGCACCGCGGGGTCGGCGAACTCTTTCAGCCGCGTGTTGAACAGGAAGCCCGTCACCACCGGCGGTATGCCGACCTGGAACTGCTCGACCGTCACCCGTCCGTCCTTGGCGGCGGGAAAGTCGAAGTCGCGTTCCGCCTGCAAGGGCCCCATGCCGGTATATTGCGCGCCCGCATAGGCCGAGCAGAGGCCCTTCTTGAACGCCTCGAACTGGGAGTTGGCGTTGAGGAAATACTGGATGGTGATCTTGTCGTAATTGTCGAAGCCGCGCTTGGCCGGCACGTCCTTGCCCCAGTAGTCGGGATTGCGCTTGAAGACGATGCGGTCGCCCGGCTGGACATCGACGATCGTGTAGGGCCCGCTGCCGACCAGCGGCTTCAGCGTGGTGCGGTCGAAGGTCTCCCTGTCGAAGGCGTGCCTGGGGATGATGGGGGTGAGCGCGACGATGAGCGGAAATTCTCGGTCGGCCAGGTCGTTGAAGGTGAAGCGCACGCTGCGCTCGCCCGTCTTCTCCAGCTTGGCGATCTTCTTCATGCGGTCCGAATAGGGCGGGCGGCCCTTTTCGGTGAACACGTCATAGGTGAACAGCACGTCCTCGGGCGTCACCGGCTGCCCGTCGGACCATCTCGCCCTGGGGTCGAGGTGGAATTCGATCGTCCTGCGATCCTCGCTCATGTCGGCGGTGTCGGCGAGCAGGCCGTAGAGGCCGAAGGCCTCGTCGGCGTTGCGCGTCATCAGCGGCTCGAAGACGAGGTTGCCGAGAAGCGTGTCCATCATGCCGCGCGCCGTGGTGCGCAGGCTCTTGAGGATGAAGGGGTTGAGATTGTCGAAGGTGCCGACCACGCAATAGGTGATCTCGCCGCCCTTGGGCGCGTCGGGGTTGGCGTAGTCGAAATGGCTGAAGCCGGGCGGCAGCGCCGGCTCGCCCTGCATGGCGATGGCGTGCTTCGGCCCGGCCTGCGCCGGGAGGGCGTAAAGCACGGCAAGCGACGAAGCGGCGGCGAACCGGAGGAGGATGCGGCCCATGACCCGTTTCCCTGGAGCGGCGTGATGATTCGCACCGCAACCTAGCACGCGCGATGGCCATACTGTGTTCGCCTGACGAGAAATGGCGGGACCGGACTGGATTCGGCGCGGCCGGCGGTGTAACACGCCCGACGAAGTCATTCTGTTGCCTCATTTCGGCAAGAGGTAGCACGTCGCAAGACGGGTAGAAGCCGGCCGCGGGAACTTTTCAGAGGATCTGGACCATATGACGAGCCTGAACACCAACGCATACCGCCTTTCGGTCATGGCCGCTGGCGTCATCGGCTTTCTGGGCGCCGGCATGGCTGCGTCGTCCGCACAGCAGCAGATTCCGCAGGGCTGGTTCAAGGCCTGCACCAAGCAGGAGGACGTGGACATCTGCAATGTGCAGAACATCACCACGGCCAGCACCGGCCAGCTCATCACCGGCATCAGCCTGATCGACCTGCGCGGCAAGGTCAACCGCAAGGTGTTCCAGGTCACCGTGCCCAGCGGCCGCATGGTGCCGCCCGGCATCGCGCTGCAGGTGGACGGCGGCAAGGCCCAGAAGCTCGACTATGTCATCTGCTTCCCCGACCGCTGCGTGGCCGAGGTGCCGATGACCGACCAGCTCGTATCTTCCTTCAAGAAGGGCTCGGAGCTGACGCTCACCTCGGTCAACTTCCAGAACCAGCCCAACCCGATCAAGGTTTCGCTGCAGGGCTTCTCCGGCGCCTTCGACGGCCCTGCCATGCAGCAGTCCGACCTCGAGGATCGGCAGAAGAAGCTCCAGGAGTTCGTGAACAAGAACAACGAGGACTTCGCCAAGAAGCTCAAGGAAGAGCAGGACAAGGCCAAGACCGGCAACTGATCCGCCAGCCGGCTTTGCCGGCATTTCCTTCCGACCGAAATGCATGCGGCCCCCTTGCGGGGCCGTTTTGCTTTGTCGGCTTCCGTGGTGGAACGGCCCGGATCGGACGGGGACGAAAAAAGGCCGCATCGGCGAGGATGCGGCCTTTCGATTCGGATGCGTTCCCGGCGCGGCGGCCGGAAAGCCGGCTCAGCGCTTCGAGAACTGGAAGCTGCGGCGGGCCTTGGCCTTGCCGTACTTCTTGCGCTCGACCACGCGGCTGTCGCGGG
>DAOKZN010000092.1:0-8040 GCA_035325625.1 Mesorhizobium sp.
TCGCCGATGAACTCCCAGGTCGGGCTTTCCGGCATGGTGAGGCCGGCCTTCTCGAACAGGTCGGTGCGGTACATGATCATGGCGGATTCGCCGTAGAACGGCGCGGCATAGAGCTTGCCGTCGACCGTCAGGCCGCCGCGGATCGCCGGCAGCAGGTCGTCCACGTCGTAGTCGGCGCCCAGATTGTCGAGGGCGAGCAGCCAGCCCTGCTTGGCCCAGATCGGCACTTCGTAGTTGCCGATGGTGACGATGTCGTACTGGCCGCCCTTGGTGGCGATGTCGGTGGTGACGCGCTCGCGCAGCACGTTCTCCTCAAGCGTCACCCACTGCACGTCGATGTCCGGGTTCTTCGCCTTGAAGTCGTCCGTCAGCTTCTGCATGCGGATCATGTCGCCATTGTTGACGGTGGCGATGGTGATGGTCTCGGCGTGTGCGGCGAAGGCGAGCGCGCTCGCGGAGCACAGGCCGAGGACGAGGGTGCGCAGTCTCATGAAAATTCCTCCCGAAGCCAAATGAGCATTTGCCTTGTCTTTGGGCAATTACTCATTCTCCGTGATTTATGTCAAGGCGGAATCGTTGTTGCGGCGCACACAAATTCGCCATCCGCGCTCGTCACCCATGACAGCGGAGGCCATGCCCGGAGCGCCGCGCGGCGGGACACAGGGACAGGCGGACGTGGATGGAAGCCGGCGGCTCAGCCCAGCAGGGCGGCGGCGGTGCGCTCGTCGGTGATGAGGCCGTTGACCAGGCGCCGGTTCACGGCGGCAAGGATGCCCGGCAGCTTGCGCTCGCCCATGGCCAGCGCCACGACCAGCGACCTTTCGCGCGAGGGCAGCGGGGCGGAGGCGACGCGGTCGTTGGTGATGCCGTCGATCATGCGGCCCTCGCGGTCGAACACCCAGCCGACGATCTCGCCGACGGCGCCGGCCTTCTGCAGCGCCTTCAGCTCGCCCTCGGAAACGAAGCCGTCCTCGTAGAGCGGCGCCTTCGGGCCGAGGTCGCCGATGCCGACGAAGGTGACGTCGGCGCGCGCGGCCAGCGCCAGCGTCGGCTGGATCATGGGCTGGCCGAGCAGCATTTCGCGCTCCTGCGGCGAGGAGGCGATGACCGGCAGCGGCATGGGAAAGGAGCGCGCCTTGATGCGGTCCGCCATGGTGAAGATGACGTTGTAGAAGGCGGCCGAGCCGTCGGGTGCGATGTTGCCGGTCAGCGACACCACCTTGTGCTGCGGGCATTCCATGGGCGGCAGCTGCTCGATCGCCGCCTTGAGCGTGCGGCCGGTGCCTATGGCCATGACGATGGGCCGCTCCGAGCGCAGCCGCCGCTCGATCTCGGCCGCCGCAGCGCCGGCGATGCCGATCGTGGTGGAGGTGGAATCGGGATCGCTCGGCACCACCTCGACCAAGTCGAGGGCGAAGCGCGAGCGCAGGCGCTGGGCAAGATCGAGGCATTGCGCGATCGGGTGGTCGACGCGCACCTTGATCAGCCCTTCGGAAACGGCGAGCGAGACCAGCCGCTGCGCGGTCTGGCGCGAGACGCCGAGCTTGGCGGCGATCTGGTCCTGCGTGTTGCCCGCGACATAGTAGAACCACCCGGCCCGGGCGGCATCGTCGAGCCGCGTGCTGACGCTATCCTGCCGCGCACTCATCTCCATCTCCTCCGACGCGCTACTCTGCCAAGGATTCATGCTTTGCGCAATTATCTATTTAAGACGACAATTGCTCGCAATATCGGGGGGCAGAATCCGGCGCTGGAGAGGCAGCCGGCCGACCGGCTCCGAGAAGCGCGAGAACCTCGGCCGCCGAGCGCGCCGCCCGCAGGCTCTCGCGCAGGGCGGGCGCCCGCAACTGGCGGCAGACGCGCGACAGCATGGGCAGGAAGCCGGCCATGTCGGCGCGCGGCCACAGCAGCGCCACCAGCAGGTCCACCGGCTCCCCGTCCGGCGCGTCGTACCAGACCGGCGCTTCCAGCGTGACCAGCGACGCGACGGGCCGCATGATCGTTTCCAAGAGCGCGTGCGGCACGGCCACGCCGTGGCCGATGCCGGTAGAGCCCAGCCGCTCGCGGCGCAGCAGCGCCGCCAGCACCGACCTGCCGCCCATGTCCGCGCCTCCGGCCATGTGCTCCGCCATCCTGGCCAGCGCCGACCGCTTGCCCCTGGCCGCCATGCCAAGCGCGATGCCGCGCTCGTCGAGAAGAGGGCCGATCCCGCCGATCCCCATGAGACGCCTCCATGCCCGCGGCGGCGGCCCGCCATCTGCGGGTCGCGCCGAACGCGCCGCCCCGAAGGGCGCGCCAACACACGAAAGTGGTGGAAACCTGGCAATCCCGGACGCTGGGCCAGGGTCTCAGATCGCGTCCGGGCTAGGCTCCGGCCTTGAGGCGCCGAGGCTCGCGGGAGCGTTGGAAGACTGGGACCGTCATATACCGAAGGTAGGAACGCGGGCGGCGAAGTCAAGCCGGACGCGAGGCCATGGCGGCCGGCCGCATGCACGCACGAAAAGCGCGCCGCACGGTGCTTCTTGCGGCGGCGCCGGACATGTGATGGTATGAAAAACAGGCAGTTTCCACTGAAAATTCCAAACTGAAAATGGATGAAGGGAGGTGCATGATGTCCACCAGCAGCAAAGGTTTTTCGCGTCGCCGTTTCCTCGGCGGCAGCGCCATGGCGGTCGCGGCCGGCACGTTGGGAATGCCCTTCGTGCGAACGGCGCGAGCGCAGGCGCCGACCTTCAAGGCGGGGGTCATCACGTCGCTTTCGGGCGACAACATATTGGGCGGCAACCTGACCAAGCGCGGCTACGACCTGTGGGCCGACGCCGTCAACGCCAAGGGCGGGGTGGAGGTGGCCGGCGAGCGCTTCAAGGTCGACATGTTCTATGGTGACGACCAGAGCAATCCGGCCACCGGCGCGGACGCCGCCGAGCGGCTGATCGTGCAAAACGAGGTCGACGCGCTGTTCGGCCCCTACACCAGCGGCTCCACCATCGCCGTGCAGCCCATCTGCCAGAAATACCAGGTGCCGATGATCTCCGGCTCGGCGGAATCGCCCAATGTGTGGAAGGCCAAGCCGGAGTTCAATTTCGGCATCATCCCGGCCGTGGACACGACGGCCGGCATGTCGCTGGCGGTGCTGGCCAAGCTGTCGAACCCCGCGGCCAAGACGATCGCGGTGATCGGCGTCAACGAGCCGTTCTCGAAGGAGACGGGCGAAGGCTTCCGCGACGGCGTGCAGGCGGCCGGCCTGGAGCTGGTCGCCTACGAGCTGGTGCCGCCGGAAGGCGACCTTACGCCCGTCATCTCCAAGATCGCTGCGCTCAACCCCGACGTCGTCGCGGTCGGCGGCCATGAGGAGCCGCTGATCAACGTGGTCAAGACCTCGAAGTCGCTCAACTTCCGCCCCAAGGCGCTCATCATGCATTACGGCGTGACCAACCCCGCCTTCGCCCAGGCGCTGGGCGCGGATGCCGACGGCACCACGGGCGTGGCGGTGTGGCTGCCTTCCGTCCCCTACAAGGACGATGTGTTCGGCACGGCCAAGGACTTCACCGAGATGGCGCAGAAGAAGTCGGGCGTCGAGCCGGACTACACGGAAGCCGGCTGCGCGGCGAGCGGCCTGGTGCTGGGCGACGCGCTGAAGCGGCTGGGCAAGAAGCCGGCGCTGACGGCCGAGGACCGCGTGGCGCTGAAGGACGCGATCGCCGAGACCGACATCCAGACCTTCTACGGCCCGATCAAGTTCGAGAAGGAAGGCGTGCACTATCACGACAACATCCAGCCGGTGCCGGTGCTGATCCAGATCCAGGGCGGCAAGACGGTGGCGGTCGGCCCGAAGGAAGCTGCCGCGGCCGCCTTCACCTATCCGCTGCCGGCCTGGAAATAGGCCGGTTGGCGGCGGGGCGGAAGGCAGCGTCCTGCCGCCCCGTCGTCGGGGTTAGCCGGCGTACGAGCCGTGCCGGCTGGCGGCGCGGCGGCGGGCCGACCGCGCTTTCCCGACATCCTGACAGATTCTGACAGACGGACGGTGTCGCGTTGGACCTCTTTCTCCAGACCCTGCTGAACGGCCTCCTGATCGGCGGCGTCATCGCCACCTTCACCATCGCCTTCCAGCTCGCCTTCGGCGTGCTGCACGTCATCGACTTCGCCGTGGGCGGCTGGGTGGTGCTGGGCGGCTACCTGGCCTACTACATGGCCACGGGGCTGGGCGTCGACGGCTTCCTGGCCATCCCCGTGGCCTTCGTGCTGTTCGGGGCCATCGGCTACCTGATCGGGCCGATCCTCTACAATGTCCGCAACAGCCGCACGGCGCGGCCGGAACTGATGGCGCTGGCGCTGACCTTCGGCCTGTTCACGCTGCTGCGCGGCGGCATGCTGACCGCCTGGGGCTTCAACACCCATTCGGTGCCCACGGCTCTGAGCGGAGAAAGCATCGCCCTGGGGCCGGTGACGGTGCCGCTGATCCGCGTGGCGGCGGCGGTGTTCGCCGTGGCGATCGCCGGCGGGCTGTTCCTGTTCCTCTACCGCACGCGCTACGGGCTGGCGATACGGGCGACGGCCGAGAACCGCCAGAACGCCGCGCTGATGGGCGTCAACATCCGCCGGCTCAGCGCCAATGTCTACGGCCTCTATGCCGGCATCACCGCCATGTCGGGCGTGCTGATGGGGGCCATCTATTCCGTCAATCCGGAAGTCGGCCTGCGCTACACGCTGTTCGCCTTCTTCGTGGCCGTGCTGGCCGGCCTCGGCTCGGTGGGCGGCGCGCTGGTGGCGGCGCTGCTGCTCGGCGTCATCGAGGCCTATGTGTCCACCTATGTGGGCTCCAGCTATTCGCTGCTGGCGATCTTCGCCACGCTGTTCCTCGTGCTTCTGGTGTCCCCGCGCGGGATACTGCAACGCGGATTGTGAGGGTGACCCGGACCATGAAACGAAGCTGGGCCGGCCTTGCCCTTCTGATCGCGGTGCTGGCCGTGCTGGCGCTGCTGCCCTGGCTGGTCAACAACTACTGGCTGCGCATCGCCACCGGCGCGCTGATGTGGGCGGGGCTGGCCTGCTCCTGGAACATCCTGGGCGGCTATGCCGGCTACATCAATTTCGGCCACTCGGCCTTCTTCGGGCTGGGCGCCTATGTGACGGCGCTGTTGATGGGCGACCCGCTCGGCCTGCCCTTCTTCGCCACCGTTCCGGCCGGGATCGTGGTGACGGCGATCTTCGCCGTCATCATCGGCGCGCCGACGCTGCGCCTGCGCGGCGCCTATTTCGCCATCGCCACATGGGCGTTCGCGGAGGTGCTCATCCAGTTCGCCACGGTGGTGGACTTCACCGGCGGCATAGGCGGGCTCGGCCTGCCGCCCTTCCTCGACGAGCGCTTCTTCTACTTCGCCATGTTCGGCGCGGCCGTGCTCACCTACCTTTTGACATGGGCGCTGTTCGAGCATTCGCGCTTCGGCCTGAAGGTCAAGGCGCTACGCGACCACGAGCCGGCGGCGGAAGCGATGGGCATCAACACCTCGCTGGTGAAGCTGCAGACCTTCGTGCTGAGCGCGGTGACGGCCTCCGTGTTCGGCTCCGTCTTCGCCTACTGGGTCACCTTCATCAATCCCCGAAGCGTGTTCGGCGGCGACATCACCGACCAGATGGTGGTGATGGTGCTGCTGGGCGGGCTGGGCAGCCTGTGGGGACCGGCCATAGGCGGGGTCGGGCTGTTCGTCGTCAACCGGCTGATCTGGATGAACTGGGGCGACACGGCCTTCTACATCGCCATCCTCGGCGCGGCCATCATACTGGTCGTGCTGTTCCTGCCCAACGGCATTGCCGGCCTGTTCGCGCGCCGCGCCGCAGGGTCCGCCACCGTGCTGGACAAGGCGGTCGGAAAGCTGCTCGGCAGCAAGGGAGGCCAGGGTTGAGCAGCACCGCAATGCAGGCCCCGGCGCAGGGCGGCACGGGCCAGGCCGCCGATCCGATCCTGATCGTGCGCGACCTCTACCGCCACTTCGGCGGCATCAAGGCCGCCAACGGCGTCAACCTCGAGGTGGGGCGCCGCGAGATCGCCGGGCTGATCGGCCCCAACGGCTCCGGCAAGTCCACCCTGTTCAGCCTCGTGGCCGGCACGGTGAAGCCCGACCGCGGCCAGATCCGCTTCGACGGCCACGAGATCGCCGGCCTCAGCGCCCACACCATCGCGCGCATGGGCCTTGCCCGCACCTTCCAGATTCCGGCCCTCTTCGACAACATGACCGTGACCGAGAACCTTCTGGCCGCCGCCGCCCAGGGCCACTGGCAGGGCGCACACGAGCGGGCGGCCGACACGCTTGCCCTGCTCAAGCTGGAGCCCGTGGCCGGCAACCGCGCCTCCGACCTTTCCGGCGGACAGCAGAAGCTGCTGGAGTTCGGCCGCGTGGTCATGCGCCAGGCGAGCCTCATCCTGCTCGACGAGGTGACGGCAGGCGTGCACCCCAACATCCGCAAGATCATACTGGAAGCCATCGCGCGGCTGCGCGAGCGCGGCATCTCCTTCCTCGTCATCGAGCACGACATGGAGATGGTGCGCAATGTGTGCGACCGCATCATCGTCATGGATTCGGGGCGCGTGGTGACCAGCGGCGCCTTCGAGGACATCGTGCGCGATTCCGAAGTCATGCAGACCTATCTGGGGCGGCCGCAATGACCGCGCTCGCCGCCGAGAACATCGTCACCGGCTACGGCAAGCAGGAGATCGTCCACGGCGTGTCCCTGACGGCCGAGGCGGGCAAAATCACCTGCATCTTCGGGCCGAACGGCTGCGGCAAGTCCACGCTGCTCAAGGCGATAGCCGGCGCGTTGCCGGTGTGGAGCGGCAGCGTCAGGCTCGACGGCACGGTGCTGTCCAACCTGCCCGTGCACGAAGTGGTGCGGCAGGGGCTGGTGCTGATGCCGCAAGGGGGCGGCGTGTTCCCGCGGCTGACGGTGATGGAGAACCTGCGCATGGGCGGCTATGCCATTGCCGACAAGCGGCTGGTGGAAAGCCGCATCGAGGCGCTGATCGGCCAGTACCCCTCGCTGGCGCGGCGGCGGCGCACGGCGGCCGGTTCGCTCTCCGGCGGCGAGCAGGCGATGCTTTCGCTCGCCCGCGCACTGGTTTCGGAGCCGCGCTTCATCCTGCTGGACGAGCCCTCGGCCGGCCTGTCGCCGGCCATGGTGATCGAGACGCTGGAGCGCATCACCCGGCTCACTGCGCAGGGCATCGGCATATTGATGGTGGAGCAGAACATACGCGAGGCGATGCCGATCGCCGACAAGATCTACATATTGGCGGCGGGCGAGAAACGCTTCGAGGGAACGCCGGGCGACGTGCGCGACGACCGCCAGATCATGGACATCTATATGGGCGGCGCCTGAACGGCCCGCCCGCAATTCCGCTCGGGCGCGCAGAGGGCGCGAATTCCAGGCGGCCCCGGGCTCGGGCCTTGCCGCGTCCGGCCGCTTCCGCTAGGACGCCGCTGTCCCCGCACATACGCAGGCTGCGTGGTTTCTGGCGGGAAAAGCGCATGAAGGCGACGGGTTAAGATGGCTGATCGGTCCGAGAAGATGAAGGCGCGCCTGCCGCGCGGCCTGGTCGACCGCAACGCGGAGGACATCCGCGCGGTCGAGAAGATGATGGCGACGATCCGTTCCGTCTATGAGCTTTACGGCTTCGAGCCGGTGGACCAGCCGCTGATCGAATACACCGACGCGCTTGGGAAGTTCCTGCCCGACCAGGACCGGCCGAACGAGGGCGTCTTCTCCTTCCAGGACGACGACGAGCAGTGGCTGTCGCTGCGCTACGACCTGACCGCGCCGATGGCGCGCTTCGTGGCCGAGAACTACGACCGGCTGCCCAAGCCCTATCGCAGCTACCGCTCCGGCTGGGTGTTCCGCAACGAGAAGCCGGGACCGGGCCGCTTCCGCCAGTTCATGCAGTTCGACGCCGACACCGTGGGCACGCCGGGCGTGGCGGCGGACGCCGAGATGGCCATGATGATGGCCGACGTGATGGAGGCGCTGGGCATCGCCCGCGGCGACTAC
>DAOKZN010000093.1:0-8001 GCA_035325625.1 Mesorhizobium sp.
TGCCCTACTACACCACGCTCGCCGGCGCGGCCGCCGTGGCCGAGGCCATCGCCGCCCTCAAGGCGGGGTCGTTGGAGGTCCGCCCGCTGCAGGAGTATTTTTAAGGCCCGCGCTCCCGCCTCCTTCTTGAGGGCAGGCCGGCGCGCTGCGCGCCGGGCGGGGACGAGGTTGCCTCCCAACCCTCGTCATCCCGGCGCGGGCACCCTCTCCCTTCGTCATCCCAGGGCGGAGCCGAGCGCAGCGAGGCGCAGACCCTGGGATCCATGCCTGACCGTTGCGGCCGCATGAGGCGGTGCAGAAGCAGCCCCGCATCCTGCGCCGCCACACCTTTCACCACCGTTCCGGCATGGATCCCCGGGTCGCGCTCGGCTGCGCCTCGCTTGCCCGAGGATGACGACGTGACGGAAGGCTTCACCTGAGGAGGATTAGGTGGTGGGATTTCACCCTGAAATAAGAAGGCACGGGCATCCCCACTTCGTCATCCCGGCCGACCGTAGCGCAGCCGAGCGCGACCCGAGGATGACGAGGTGGCAGGGGCATCCCCGCCGAAGAAATCTTCGAGGAACCCGGGCCAGGCTTCGGCGTTCAGGCTTCCGGCTTGGGCGGGGGCGGCAGGGCCGCCTCGGGCATCGGCGCTTCCGGCAGGCGGTGGCGACGGCGATCCACGCCGAGGCCGGTTTCCTCCAGCAGGCCCTTGCGCTTGGCGTCGTAATAATAGCCGCGCTGGTAGAGCTTGTCGGCACGGTCGGCGTTGCCGTCCGAGACCAGCCAGGCGCCGCGCAGATATTTCACCGCATATTTCAGATTGATCTCGGCATCGAACAGGCCGCTGGCCGGACCGGAATAGCCCATGCCGCGCGCCGTGGCGTGCTTGATCTGCATCAGCCCCCAGTGGCCGCGATTGTAAGCGTGCGGGTTGAAGGTGCTCTCGCGCTTGACCACGCGGCGCACCAGATCCTCCGGCACCTGGTAGAAAAGCGCATATTTGGAGATCAGCCGGTCGATCTCGCCGCGGCCGGGCGCCTTTGCCGGCGCGGCAGGCTCGACATAGACGGCGGGCTGCACCAGTGCCGTCGCGTCCCCCGCAGGCGGCATGTTCCCCGCAGGAGGCAGGGCGGCAGCGGCGGACACAGGAACCAGGGGCGCGCCGGCGGCGGGCGTTGCGCCGGCGAACGCAGCCGCCCCCGCAGCCTCGGCCCCCGCAGCCTCGGCCGGCAAGGCGGCGACCTGCACGGCCGGATCGGCGGCCTCGGGCAGCACGGCGACGGTCTCGGGAAGCGCCGGCACCGGCCCGGCGTCGACACCTGCCTCGCTCGCGGCCGCGGCAAGAGCCGGCGCGGGCGCCATGGAGGAGGTCGAGGTGCAGCCGCAAAGCCCCGCAGTCGCGAGCACCACGCCGAGGCAGAGAACTTGATGTTTCGCTGGCAAGCCGCGTCCGGGTCCGTTGGTCGGGATCGTGAAAGAACTCCTTACACCAGCGGATTCGGCCGGGCAACCTGCCGGTTCGACGCTTTTCGGGTGGTACCGGCGGCGCGGATATGCGAAACTGTTCCCGATTTGTACCGTATCGTGCTCATCACCCATCGAGAAAGGGCAGGTCATGAGCGAACCTCTCCTTCCGGCAGACAATCCCGGCAGCGGCACGGCCGCCGCGGTCCCGGCGCGGGCGGCGGCGAGCGGCCATGCCGTGTTCGAGACGGCGCTCGGCTTCTTCGGCATCGTGTGGAGCGAGGCGGGGCTGACCCGGCTCCTGCTGCCGCAGGCCAGCCGCGAGGCGCTCGAACGGCGCATGCTGCGCCTGGAAGGGGTGACGGGGCGCGGCAGCGCGCCGCCGCCCTGGGTGGAAGGGCTGATCGCCCGCATCCGGGACTATGCGCGGGGCCGCGAGGTGGAGTTTTCCGACGTGCCGGTCGACCTTGCCGGCGTCGACGATTTCCGGCTGGCCATCTATGCCGCCGCCCGCGCGCTGGGCTACGGCCGGACCGTCACCTATGGCGAACTGGCCAGGCAGGCCGGCCATGCCGGGCTGGCGCGCGAGACGGGGGCGGCGCTCGGCGCCAATCCGGTGCCGCTGGTCATCCCCTGCCACCGCATCCTGGCCGCCGGCGGCAGGATCGGCGGCTTCTCCGCGCCCGGCGGCTCGGCGGCGAAGGAAAGGATGCTGGCGCTGGAAGGCGTACGGCTCGGCCCGCCGCCCTCGGCGCAGGCGTCGTTCGGCTTTTGAGCGGCCGGCAGCCCTCAGTCGCCCGGCACGATGAAGCGGCGGAAGCGCCGGTCGAATTCCACGCGCTTGCACTTGTAGACGAGGCAGGAATTGCGGTCGGTGCTCGGCACATAGGCCGGTGCGCGCACTTCGCCCGCGTCGCAATAGGCGCCGCTGGCGACATAGCGGTCGTAAAGCGGCAGGCCGGGCGTACGCCGCGACTGGTAGCGCAGGATCACCGCGCCCTCGCGCGCGATCGTGGCCTGCACCTGGCCGCAGGACATGCGGGTCGGATCGTGGCGCGAAATCGCCTGCGCCTCGGCCGCCGCCAGCGACAGGCCGGCGGCGAGGAGAACAACGGATTTCCTGAGCGGCTTCATGCACGGCCTCCTGCAACCACCTTGCCCGCAAACGCATGCCGCGCGGCAGCGTTCCCCCGCCCGGCCACGCTTGGGGCACATTTGGGGAAAAGAGACGCCTCCCGGCGCGGCCCGCATCGGGGCGGCTTCACGGTCATTTTTGCGACGGCCTTGCTTTTGCCGCAAGCTTTGCCTATATGCGTCGCGTTGATATTTCGGCCGAACGATCTGGCCTCCCGGTTTTCGCGGTTGCTGACGTCTCTCTCCAAAATCTCGATACCACCGGCCGGGCCCTGTCCGGTCAATTGAAAAGCCAGCAACGCAAAGGAATTTCGCATGGCAACCGGAACGGTCAAGTGGTTCAACGCCACCAAGGGCTACGGCTTCATCCAGCCCGACAATGGCGGCCCGGACGTGTTCGTCCACATCTCCGCCGTACAGCGGGCAGGTCTCACCAGCCTCGCCGACGGCCAGAAGGTCAGCTTCGAGATCGAGCAGGACCGCCGCAGCGGCAAGTCCTCGGCTGGATCTCTGAGCACGGCAGCCTGATTTGGTCCGGAGCGCGCGCCGAACCTAAAGCGTTCGAAGCGCACGGCAAGTCACGGATGTACTGGCGGCCGCGCGTCAAGCGCGCCGGAGCGAGCCGGAAGGAAGGCCGACGCAGCGGATTGCTGCCGGCACCGGACGGAAAGCTCCCGATCAGGCTACCACAGCAGGAAGGCGGGCCCAGGCCCGCCTTTTTCGCATTCTGCGCCCCGCCGTTGTGCCCTCGGCCTGGCCTGTCGCTTCAGGCCGGCGCGATGGAGGGCAGCCAGGCAACCGGCACATGGCCGGGATCGGCCTCCACCCGCTTCAGCCACGCCGCCACCGCGGGGTAGGCGTCGATCTGGAAGCCGCCCTCTTCGGCCGAATGGGTGTAGGCGTAGAGCGCGATGTCGGCCACGCTGATGGCGTTGCCGGCAAAGAAGGCGTTGTCGGCCAGATGCCGGTTCATGACGCCGAGCGCCTTGTTGCCGCGTTCCAGCGTCAGCGCCAGCCGCTCCGGCGTGGCGTCCTTCGCCCGTTCCGGGAAGGTCAGCAGCGCCTTGCGCACCGCGATATAGGGCTCATGGCTGTACTGCTCGAAGAACAGCCATTGATAGGCCAGCGCCCGCTCGTAGCGGTCTTCGGGAAGAAAGCGCGTGCCCTCGCCGAGATAGAGCAGGATGGCGTTGGATTCGGCGATGCGGCGGCCGTCGTCCAGTTCCAGCAGCGGCACCATGGCGTTGGGATTCTTGGCCACATAGTCGGGCTTGCGCGTATCGCCAGTGCGGGAACTGACCTCGACATTGACGAAGGGAATGCCGAGCTTGGCCATCAGAAGCCGCGGCTTGTAGCAATTGCCGCTGTCGATCATGCCGTAGAGTTTCATCGCGCGCCTGCCTTTCCCGCGCACAATCGCGCAGCCGCGGGCGCTCATCCAGTGATTTGTTTTGCAGGCAGGATCGACGGCGCTGATGGATCAGCCCGGCGAGCGGCCGAACAGCGGGATCACCTTGCCGCCCTCGCCCAGCACCTTGTCGACGGCCAGCGGTTCGTGCCGGAAGAGCACGCCGGCCAGGGCCGGCGGCGCGAGCAGCGCCCCTTGCACGAAATCCGCGCCGCTTTCCAGCGCCAGCCGAAGCTGCTGCGGCGCCTCGATGCCCTCCACCAGCACCTTCGCGCCGTGCTGGTGCAGCAGGTCGAGCAGCGGGCGGAACAGCCGCGTGGCCGCCGCATGCCGGCACAGTTCGGCGAACCAGCCGCCGTCGATCCTGACGATGTCGGGCCGCAGCAGGCGCAGGCGCTCCTCCGTCGAGGCGCCGGCGCCGAAATCGCCGATGGCGACGCCGAGGCCGTTGCGGCGCATCTCGCCCACCAGCCTCGACAGCCCCCGCTCGTCGAGCCCCGCCGTTTCCGCGATCTCGCACACCAGCATGCCGGCCTCCAGCTCCCGCTCGTCCAGATGCCGCGCCATCAGCCGGATTTCCGCCAGCATGCGCGTGTGGCGGCCGCCGGCGCCGGGGCCGTAGCTGAAGAACAGGTCGAGGCCCTCGGCCCCTATGTTGCGGAAGTTGCCGAGATGCAGCAGCCGGCACAGGGTCTCGACCAGCAGCCGGTCAGGCGCGGGCACGCCATGGAGGAAGATGTCGCGCGGCACCGGCTGGCCGAGAAGCTGCGGCTGCAGCAGCGCCTCCACCGCCACCGGCGCAAGGTCCCCGCCGCGCGGCGCGAAGATGGGCTGGTAGGCGCTTTTCAGCCGATAGTCGCCATAGATGCCGTATTCGATGCCGACCTCGTCGCGGAACAGGGCCGCGCCGACGTCGCGGCACAGCGCGCGCCGGGGGCTCATTGCGCGGTGCGGCAGCCGAAGGCCTTCGGCTGCCGTCCCTCGCGGGCCGGCTGCTGGGCCCCCGTCTCGGCCCCGGCCGCTGCATCCGGCGCGGCGGCGGAGCCCTTGCCGAAGGCGCGGAGGCCGGTCGACGCCAGTTCAGGCCGCGCCAGCACGAAGCCCTGCACCATGGAAACGCCCGCCTTCTCCGCCAGTTCGAGCTGCCAGTTCTCCTCGATGCCCTCGAAGACGGTGCGGATGCCCTGCCCCTCGAAGCTCTCCACCATGGTCGCCAGCAAGGCGAAGCCGGTGCCGGTCTCCATCAGATGGCCGATCCACCGTGCATCGAACTTCACGATGTCGGGCTTCAGCGCCTTGATGCGGCCGATGTCGGATTCCTCGGCGCCGAAATCGTCGATGGCGATGCGGAAGCCGTCGGCCCTGAGCGTCTCGACGAACACATGCAGCGCCTCCTGCGAGGCGCTGGGCCGCTCCGTCACCTCGCACACCACCCGGCCAGGCTCGATCGCCGCCTCGTGCAGGGTCAGCCGCATGTCGCGCAGTGCCGTCTCGCAGACGTTCCGGTCCACGAACACCGAGGGGTCGAAATTGACGAAGATCGAAGCCTCCGGCGGCAGGCAGGCGCCGGCATTGAGCAGATGCAACGTCCGCGTCAGCGTCTCGACATGCAGCCTGTCGAGCCCCTCGCAGGCGTCGAAGAAGGCGGCCGGCGACTGCGGCACGCCATCGCGGAAGGGGCGGATCAGCCCCTCGAAGGCGATGGCCGAGAGCCTGCCCTCGCGAAACGCGAAGATCGGCTGGAACGCGCTCTTGAGCGTATAGAGGCCCCACACGCCGGTCGAGGTGCCGTCGTCGTGGCGGATGATGTGGTTTAGCGCAACGCTCCGCGACAAGGGAACCTCAAGGTCGGCGTGACTGGCATGGGCGCGCAGTCTAGGCGCCCAAGACTTGACCGCGCGTTAATGGCGTCGCCGTCCCAAAGCGCGCTGCCGCCCTTGCGCTCGGGCGCGCGATGCGACAATAGAGGCGCCGCTGCCGGCCGTGGCAGCGGTTTTCTGGAGATGACTGACATGGCCTTCCTCGCCGATGCCCTTTCGCGCGTGAAACCTTCCGCGACCATCGCGGTGACGCAGAAGGCCCGCGAGCTGAAAAACGCCGGCCGCGACGTGATCGGCCTGGGTGCCGGCGAGCCGGACTTCGACACGCCCGACAACGTCAAGAACGCCGCCATCGAGGCGATCCGCCGCGGCGAGACCAAATATCCGCCGGTCTCGGGCATCGCCCCGCTGCGCGAGGCGATCGCCAGGAAATTCAAGCGTGAGAACAATCTGGACTACAGGCCGGAGCAGACCATCGTGGCCACCGGCGGCAAGCAGATCCTGTTCAACGCCTTCATGGCCACGCTGAACCCGGGCGACGAGGTCATCATCCCCCGCCCCTACTGGGTCAGCTACCCCGAGATGGTGGCGCTGTGCGGCGGCACCCCGGCATTTGCCGAAACCTCCATCGACAACGGCTTCAAGCTGACCGCCGAGGCGCTGGAAAAGGCGATCACGCCCAGGACGAAATGGCTGGTGATGAACTCGCCTTCCAACCCCTCGGGCGCCGCCTATACGCAGGCCGAGCTGAAGGCGCTGGCCGACGTGCTGCTGAGGCACGAGCATGTATGGGTGCTGACCGACGACATGTACGAGCACCTGACCTATGGCGACTTCGTGTTCCGCACCATCGCCGAGGTGGAGCCGAACCTCTACGAGCGCACGCTGACCATGAACGGCGTGTCGAAGGCCTATGCCATGACCGGCTGGCGCATCGGCTATGCGGCGGGGCCGATCCAGCTCATCAAGGCGATGGACATGATCCAGGGCCAGCAGACCTCGGGAGCCTGCACCATCGCCCAATGGGCCTCGGTGGAGGCGCTGAACGGCCCGCAGGATTTCGTCAAGAAGAACAAGGCGATCTTCCAGGCACGCCGCGACCTCGTCGTGTCGATGCTGAACCAGGCGCGCGGCATCACCTGCCCCTCGCCGGAAGGCGCCTTCTACGTCTACCCGTCCTGCGCGGCGCTGATCGGCAGGAAGACGCCGTCCGGAAAGACGATCGACAGCGACGAAACCTTCGCATCCGAGCTTCTGGAAACCGAGGGCGTGGCGGTGGTGTTCGGCACGGCCTTCGGGCTCGGCCCCAACTTCCGCATCTCCTACGCCACGTCGGAGGCGCTGCTGGAGGGAGCCTGCACGCGCATCCAGCGCTTCACGGCCAGCCTGAGCTGACGGGCGCAGGGGCCTGAAAAGATTCGGAAGCCCGGCCTCGCGCCGGGCTCCTGGCGAAGGAAGGTCCCGCTTCATTCCGGCGGCCTGGGGTTGGGCTGCCGGAGCGAAATCTGTCCCTCATCCGTTACCGGGCCCGGCCCGGCCACGGCATGGTCTCGTGGTGCGTATGGCTGCCGCACGCGAAGGACTACAGGCCGCTCGGAAGCTTCTCCCGCATCATCTGCTTCCTGTCGAGCTTCTCTCCATCCACGATGAACGTGCCGTCGCCGACGGCGTGGATGGTCCGCTTCTCCGCGCGCGAATTGTCGAAATAGGCGGCGAGCCCCTCCAGCACGACGATGCTGTGCCGATCGACGATGTCGACGACCCGGCACTCGATATTGGCGAGACATTCCCGGATGAGCGGCGCGCGGACATGCTTCGCCTTGACCCGCGTGAGGCCGAACTTGGCGAACTTGTCCGTGTCCTCGCCCGAGCATGTCCCTATCCCGACGGCCGTGTCGATCATGTCCACGGTGGGGATCGAGATCACGCATTCCCTGGTTTGCCGAAGCGCGGCATAGGAATAGTTCCACGGCCCGGTGGTGATGGCGAAGGACGCCGAGAAGTCCAGCACCATGGTCCAGGTGATGGTCATCACATTGTCCTTGCGGCCGTCATGCGTGGTGACGAGGACGACCGGCCCCGGCTCGATCAGCGTGAATGCCTTGCTCAGTTGCAGAGTGTCCATGACCACCTCGTGCGCTATGGCTGGCGCCATCATTCTCTCGCAGGCGCAGCTTCTTAGCAACCGCG
>DAOKZN010000094.1:0-7967 GCA_035325625.1 Mesorhizobium sp.
TCGTGCCCGAGATCGCCTGGCAGATGGGGCGGCCGGTGCGCTACGGCGGCGAGTTCGGCGGGGGGAAGGAACGCACCCAATATATGGGCGAGATCGCCGAGCAGGCGTTGAAGCCGGTCCTGGCCCCCAATCCGAAGGAGGGCTTCCGCCGTTATGTGAAGAGGGAGCCGCTCGGCGTGGTCATGGTGATCGCGCCGTGGAACTATCCCTATCTCACCGCCGTCAACACCATCGTGCCGGCGCTGATGGCCGGCTCCGCCGTCATCCTCAAGCATGCGGCGCAGACGCTGCTGGTGGGCGAGCGCTTCCAGCAGGCGTTCGACAAGGCCGGCCTGCCCAGGGGCGTGTTCCAGAACCTGGTTCTCAACCACGCCCAAACCGAGAAGCTGCTCGGCTCGGGCAAGATCGACCATGTCAACTTCACCGGCTCGGTCGGAGGCGGGCGGGCCATCGAGAAGGCGGCGGCCGGCACCTTCATGACGCTGGGGCTGGAACTGGGCGGCAAGGACCCGGCCTATGTGCTGCCGGACGCCAAGCTCGACCATGCCGTGGCCAATCTGGTCGACGGCGCCTTCTTCAACTCCGGCCAGTGCTGCTGCGGCATCGAGCGCGTCTATGTGCACGAGAAGGTCTATGACGAGTTCGTCGAGGGCTTCGTCGCCGAGACGAAGAACTATGTCGTCGGCAATCCGCTGGAGCAGGCGACGACGCTCGGGCCGATGGCGCAGGCGCGCTTCGCCGACCTGATCCGCGAGCAGAAGGCCGAGGCGCTGCGCAAGGGCGCGACCGCCCACATCAACATGAAGGTGGACAAGGACGAGCCCGGCTCACCCTATCTGGCGCCGGAGGTGCTGACCAATGTCGACCACCAGATGAGCGTGATGCGCGAGGAAAGCTTCGGCCCGATCGTCGGCATCATGAAGGTGAGGAACGACGAGGAGGCCATCGCGCTGATGAACGACAGCCCCTACGGGCTGACCGCCTCGATCTGGACGCGCGACACCGAGCATGCGGTGGCCATCGGCGACCGCGTCGAGACCGGCACGATCTTCATGAACCGCTGCGACTATCTCGACCCCGCGCTGGTGTGGACCGGCGTGAAGGACACCGGCAAGGGCGCCTCGCTCTCGGCCATCGGCTACGAGAATCTGACCCGGCCGAAAAGCTATCACCTCAGGGAAGCGATCTAGTTCTCGCCTATGCAATCGGCCCCTCTCCGCCTCGCTGCGCTCGGCACCTCTCCCCGAAGGGGCGAGGAACCGCTGCCGTGATGCCGGCGCTTCTCCGGCCCGGGTTCCTGATCCCTTCGGGGAGAGGTGGCCCGAAGGGCCGGAGAGGGGGTATCGTCAACGTGGAAAGCCAGTGACACCATGACCAAGCTCGTCTCCAAATGGAACTACCCCACCACCGTGCGTTTCGGCGCGGGGCGCATCAAGGAACTGCCGGAGGTGCTGGAGGCGACCGGCATCAGGCGGCCGCTGTTCGTCACCGATCCGGGCCTTGCCAAGCTGCCTGTCGTGGCTTCCACGCTGAAGATCCTCGACGACGCCAAGATCCCCTATGGCGTCTTTTCCGACGTCAAGCCGAACCCGGTGGAATCGAACCTGACCGCCGGCATCGAGGTGTTCAAGAAGGGCAAGCATGACGGCGTCATCGCCTTCGGTGGCGGCTCGGCGCTCGACCTCGGCAAGCTGATCGCCTTCCAGGCCGGCCAGACCCGGCCCGTGTGGGATTTCGAGGACATCGGCGACTGGTGGACGCGCGCCGACGCTTCAAAGATCGCGCCGATCATCGCCGTGCCCACGACGGCCGGAACCGGATCGGAAGTCGGGCGCGCCGGCGTCATCACCCATGAGGCGAGCCACACCAAGAAGGTCATCTTCCATCCGAAGATGCTGCCGGCGATCGTCATCGCCGACCCCGAACTGACCACGGGCATGCCGCCCTTCATCACCGCCGGCACCGGCATGGATGCATTGGCGCACTGCCTGGAGGCCTATTGCGCGCCGGGCTACCACCCGATGGCCGACGGCATCGCGGTGGAAGGCATCCGGCTGGTGTTCGAGAACCTGCCCAGGGCATTCGCCGACGGCAAGGACCTCGTCGCGCGCGCCCATATGATGAGCGCGGCCGCCATGGGCGCCACCGCCTTCCAGAAGGGGCTGGGGGCCATCCATTCGCTGTCGCACCCGATCGGCGCGCTCTACGATACCCATCACGGCATGACCAACGCCGTGTTCATGCCCTATGTGCTGGCCTTCAACCGCGACGCGGTGGAGGACAAGATCGGCCGCCTGTCCGCCTATTGCGGCATCAAGGGCGGCTTCGACGGCTTCGCCAAGGCGATCCTCAAGCTGCGCAAGGAACTGAAGGTGCCGAACACCCTGCCCGGGCTCATCAAGGGGCTGGAAATGGACAAGAAGCGCAAGGCCCTGATCGCCGACATGGCCGTGGTCGACCCCACCGCCGGCGGCAACCCGGTCAAGCTGACCAAGAAGGCGGCGCTCGCGCTGCTCGAAAATGCCCTGGAAGGAACGCTCTGAAAAATCTTACGGAGGGGAAACGGAAACGAAACCTGAACTGGTCTCAACCGAACTTGTGCGCGGGAAAACGAATACCGGTAATTGCCAGTTTGCCGGAAAAGTAGTTTAGTTTCCAATGCGGGACGGAGGTTGGGAGGCACTGCGCTTTCACATGACTGTCACTGAGTAACGGTAACCGCATCGCAGGCGCCGGGAGGCGTCAGTTCAACGGAGAGACACATGTTCAATTTTGCGGGGAAGATCCTGTCCCTTACCGCCGTGGCGCTGCTGACCACCACGGCCATCGGCTCTGCCCAGTCGCTGGACGAACTGATCGCCGCGGCGAAGGAGGAAGGCCAGCTGACCACCATCGCCCTGCCGCATGACTGGTGCGGCTACGGCGCCGTCATCGACGGGTTCAAGGCCAAGTATCCGGAGATCACCGTCAACGAACTCAACCCCGACGCCGGCTCGGGCGACGAGGTCGAGGCCATCAAGGCCAACAAGGACAACAAGGGCCCGCAGGCTCCCGACGTCATCGACGTCGGCCTCTCCTTCGGCCCCTCGGCCAAGGCCGACGGCCTGCTGCTGCCCTACAAGGTGTCGACCTGGGATTCGATCCCCGACAGCGCCAAGGACGCGGAAGGCTACTGGTACGGCGACTATTACGGCGTGCTGGCGATGATGGTGAACAAGGACCTCGTCAAGGAGACGCCCGCCGACTGGGCCGACCTGCTGAAGCCGGAATACGCCAATTCCGTCGCCATGGCGGGTGACCCGCGCGCCTCCAACCAGGCCATCCAGGCAGTCTATGCCGCGGGTCTGTCGGCGGGTGGCGCCGCAGGCGAGGCTGCCGGCACGGCCGGGCTCGATTTCTTCAAGAAGCTGAACGCCGGCGGCAACTTCGTGCCGGTTATCGGCAAGCCCGCCACCCTGGCCCAGGGCCAGACGCCGATCCTGATCAACTGGGACTACAACGCGCTTTCCGGCCGCGACACGCTGAACGGCAACCCGCCGGTCGACGTCGTCGTGCCGAAGACGGGCGTGGTCGCCGGCGTCTACGTGCAGGCCATCAGCGCCTATGCGCCGCACCCGAATGCCGCCAAGCTGTGGATGGAGTATCTCTATTCCGACGAAGGCCAGCTCGGCTGGCTGAAGGGCTATTGCCACCCGATCCGCTTCAACGATCTCGCCGCCAACGGCAAGATCCCGCAGGAGCTGCTGGACAAGATGCCGCCCGCCGAAGCCTATGCCCAGGCGGTTTTCCCGACCCTCGACGAGCAGGCCGCGGCCAAGGAAGCCATCACCAAGAATTGGGATTCGGTGGTCGGCGCCAACGTGCAGTAATATATGATATTAGACGAATGTCCGGGCGGCCTCAGGGCCGCCCGGATTGCCTGCCCACCCGAGACGGACGGTTGCTGCCGTTGACGCTTCGAGGCGCAGATGCGGAAGACGACCCGGCGTCGTGGCGGCATCCGGCCGTGCGGCGCAAGTGACACATCACGGTAAAGCGGCATGACCGATCTCAGCCTTTCCGATCCGGCCGCCGCCGGAAAGTCCGTGCCGCCCGCGCAGGCACGCGCGTTGCGGCTGCCCACGCAATGGCTGGGCATCGCACCCTTCGCCATCTTCGCCGCGATGTTCCTGATCCTGCCCACGCTCTATCTGGTGCTGGGCGCCTTCCAGAACCAGGCGGGAGAGTTCACCCTCGAGAACCTGGCCGCGCTGGCGCAGCCTTCCATCGTCGCCGCCTACTGGATCTCGATCAAGATCAGCGTCGCCTCGGCGCTCATCGGCGCCTTCGCCGGTCTGGCCATCGCGGTCGCCATCGTGCGCGGCGGGCTGCCCAACTGGATACGTTCGGCGACGCTGACCTTTTCGGGCGTGGCTTCCAACTTTGCCGGCGTACCGCTGGCCTTCGCCTTCCTGGCGACGCTGGGCCGCCTCGGCCTCGTCACCGTGCTTCTGAATTCGATCGGCTTCAACCTCTACGCCCACGGCTTCAACATCCTGTCCTTCTGGGGCCTGACGATCACCTATGTCTATTTCCAGATCCCGCTGATGGTGGTGATCATCACGCCGGCGATCGACGGGCTGAAGCGGGAATGGGGCGAGGCCGCCGCCACGCTCGGCGCCACCCAGGCGCAATATTGGCGCATGGTGGTCATTCCCGTGCTGTGGCCGAGCTTCCTCGGCACGGTCATCCTGCTCTTCGCCAACGCCTTCGGCGCCATCGCCACCGCCTATGCGCTGACCGGCTCGTCGCTCAACATCGTGCCGATCCTGCTCTATGCGCAGATACGCGGCGACGTGTTGCACAACGCAAATCTCGGCTATGCGATCGCCTTCGGCATGATCTTCATCACCGGGCTGGCCAACATCTTCTACATCTGGTTCCGGACGCGGTCGGAAAGGTGGCTGAAATGAAGACCGGACGCTTCTGGGCCTGGGTCACCTTCCTCATCGGCGCGGCCTATTTCTTCATCCCGCTCATCGCGACGGTGGAGTTTTCCATGCGCATGCGGCGCGGCACCTATTCCTTCGACGCCTACAAGGTGGTGCTGGGCGATTCGCGCTTCCAGGCGACTTTCGGCTATTCGGTGGTGGTGGCCGTCTTCACCATCCTGCTCGGCGTGCTCATCGTGGTGCCGACGGCCTACTGGATCCGGCTGCGCCTGCCGCGGCTGCGGCCGGCGGTCGAGTTCATCACGCTGCTGCCGCTTATCATCCCGGCGATCGTCATCGTCTTCGGCTATATACGCATGTACGGCTCGAATTCGCCGCTGCCCTTCCTCGCGAGCGGCAGGGGCACCGACGCGCTGCTGATCATCGGCTATGCGACGCTGGCGCTGCCATACATGTACCGCGCGGTGGATACGGGGCTTCGGACCATAGACGTGCGCACGCTGACGGAGGCCGCGCAGATCCTCGGCGCCGGCTGGACCACCATCATCGCCCGCGTCATCCTGCCGAACGTGCTGATCGCGGTGCTGTCGGGCGCCTTCCTCACCTTCGCCATCGTCATCGGCGAGTTCACCATGGCGAGCCTGCTCAACCGGCCGGCATTCGGCCCGTACCTGCAGAATATCGGCGCCAACCGGGCCTACGAGCCGGCGGCGCTGGCCATCATCGCCTTCATCATCACCTGGGGCTGCATGTCGATCATCCAGGTTCTGTCGCGGTTTGCGCCACGCTCCTCGAACCGCCCCCAGTGAAGCCGGGCCAGGGAAAAGAGTTCCGACAATGGCAGACACCTTTCTCAGCATAAAGAACATCAGCAAGTCGTTCGCCGGCACGACGGTGGTCAAGGACTTCAACCTTGAGGTCGAGCGCGGCGAGTTCGTTTCCTTCCTCGGCCCTTCGGGTTGCGGCAAGACCACGGTGCTGCGCATGGTGGCGGGCTTCGAGGAGCCGAGCGCGGGCTCCATCGTCGTGGCCGGCAAGGACATCACGCGGCTGAAGCCGAACCAGCGCAATGTCGGCATGGTGTTCCAGGCCTACGCGCTGTTCCCGAACCTGACGGTGGCGCAGAATGTCGCCTTCGGCCTGAAGATCGCCGGCATGCCCAAGGCCGAGACGGACCGGCGGGTGGGCGAACTGCTGGAGCTCATCAAGCTGCCGCAACTGGGCGACCGCTATCCCTACCAGCTCTCCGGCGGCCAGCAGCAGCGCGTGGCGCTCGCCCGCGCGCTGGCGCCGAAGCCGAAGCTTCTGCTCCTGGACGAGCCGCTGTCGGCGCTCGACGCCAAGGTGCGGGTCGCGCTTCGCGAGGAAATCCGCGCCATCCAGAAGGAACTCGGCATCACCACCGTGTTCGTGACCCACGACCAGGAGGAAGCGCTGTCGATCTCCGACCGCATCGCCGTCATGTACAACGGCAAGGCGGAGCAGGTGGGCGCGCCGTTCGAGATCTACAACCGGCCGGCCACCAAGTTCGTCGCCAATTTCGTGGGCACGCTCAACGTGCTGGAAGGCGTGGTCAGCGATGCCGGCACCGGCAGGGTGCGCCTCAATTCCGGGGAACTGACCCTGAAGGGCAAGCTCAACGGCTCGCGGACCGGCGACACGCTTTCCCTGGCGCTGCGGCCCGAGGCGATCGCGCTGGGCGCCCGCCCGGGCAACGACAGCAGGCTCGAAGGCGAGATCGCCGACGTCCATTTCCTGGGATCGGTCATCCGCGTGCGCGTCGGGCTGGGTGACGCGGCGATATCGCTCGACACCTTCAACAATTCCTCCACCCCGCCGCCCAGGGTGGGCGACAAGGCCGAGATCAGCTTTTCTTCCGGCGACGTGCTCGTGCTGCATTAGTTAATTCTGCGATCCGAGCGTAGCTGCCGGCGTCGCCCCGGCGACGGCGAGCGCTGCCGCCGTCTTCCGGTAGCCGTTCCATCCTGGCCCACAGGTCGTCGGCCAGCTTCCGTATTGCCAGCTTGCGGCCGAAAGGCTA
This sequence comes from Mesorhizobium sp., assembly GCA_035325625.1. Lineage (GTDB taxonomy): Bacteria > Pseudomonadota > Alphaproteobacteria > Rhizobiales > Rhizobiaceae > Mesorhizobium. The sequence continues at coordinate 6,973 of DAOKZN010000094.1, forward strand.
CGGCTCTTCCGAAATTGAGCCGGATAAGCAATGCAACTGGCCATCCCTCGCCTTCGCCCCCGCCTTCGCTGCGGCCCTCGCGCCCGCGGCCTCGCCAATCCTGCGCGCCCCGCCCGCGGCGGGTGCCGGGGTGATGCGCCATGAGCCCGGCGGTCTTCCTCGCCGTCCTGTCGGCGGCCGCCATGCATGCAAGCTGGAACGCGCTGGTGAAGGCGCATCCCGACCGCTTCCTGTCCGTCACGCAACTGACCCTCGGCATGGCCGCCATGGCGCTGGTGGCGGCGCCCTTCGTGGCGTTCCCCGGCGCGGAGGTCTGGCCGTGGATCCTTGCCTCGGTGTTCTTCCATGCGGGCTACAAGCTCTGCCTGATCGGCGCCTACAAGGCGGGCGACCTGGCCCAGACCTATCCGCTGGCGCGCGGCACGGCGCCGCTGCTTGCCGCGATCGGCGGCATCTTCGTCGTCTCGGAAGTGCCGACGCCTTCCGCCGTCTTCGGCATCCTGCTGCTGTCGGCGGGCACGCTCGTCATGTCGCTGCGCGGCGGGGGACACCTGAAGAAGCTTAACCGGCATGCGGTGGGCTTCGCCCTGGCGACCTCGCTTTTCATTGCCAGCTACACGCTGTCCGACGGCAGCGGCGCGCGGCTCGCCGCCACGGCGTCGAGCTATGCGGTGTGGCTTTTCATCAGCGACGCCGTGGCCTCGCTCGCGCTCTATGCCGTCCTGCGCGGCCCTTCCGCCCTGCCGGTGCTCGGGCAAGGCTGGAAGGGGGGCCTCGTCGCCGGCCTGCTCAGCGGCGGCGCCTACTGGATCGTCATGTGGGCGATGACCAAGGCGCCGATCGCGGCGGTGGCGTCGCTGCGCGAGACCTCCATCCTGTTTGCGATGATGATCTCGGTTTTCGCGCTGGGCGAAAAGATGACCGGCTGGCGCGGGGCCGCCGCGCTTTCCATCATCGCCGGCGTCGTGGCGCTGCGCATGGGCTGAGCCCTTCGC
>DAOKZN010000095.1:0-7920 GCA_035325625.1 Mesorhizobium sp.
GCCGGACGACGGCACGGACGACGAGGCAGCCGCCGCGACGCAGGCCCAGGGAACGGAGGCCAAGGGAACGCAGGGCCATATCCGCAGGGCCGTGACCCTGCGCGCCGGCCCCAAGAAGGGCGCAGCCCCCATCGGCACTTTGCAGGCGAAGACCGCCGTGCAGGTCATCTCCTGCAGCAAATGGTGCCAGGTCGTCTACAAGGGCAAGACCGGCTGGATCTACAAGACCTATCTGGACCGCGACGGCTGACATCGGAGCAGCGTTCCGGCGACGAAGGCGCGCTTCCGGCCTGATCCTGTCGACCGGCGAGGCTTCCCGGCCTCGCAGGCGCCCGCTCAGATGCAGCGGCCGCCGTCCACTTCCAGCGCCACGCCGGTGATGAAGGCCGCCTCCTCCGACGCCAGCCAGAGCGCCGCGTTGGCGATGTCGAGCGGCGTGGACAGGCGCCCGAGCGGAATCGAGGCGCGGAACTTCTCGCGTATCTCCGGCGTGTCGGCGCCCATGAACCGTTCCAGCATGCCGGTGTCGCCCGCTACCGGGCAAAGGCAGTTGACACGGATGTTCTTCGGCGCAAGCTCCACGGCCATCGACTTGGTGGCGGTGATCGCCCAGCCTTTGGAGGCGTTGTACCAAGTCAGTCCCGGCCGAGGCCTGAGGCCCGCCGTGGAGGCGGTGGTGAGGATGACGCCGCCGCCCTGCTTTTCCATCACCGGCACCACGGCCCGCGCGGCGTGGTAGACCGCCTTCATGTTGACGGCGGTGATGAGGTCGAACGTCTCCTCGTCCACCTTCAGCATGTCGCCGTTGCGGTGGGTGTAGCCGGCATTGTTGACCATGACGTCGACACGGCCGAAGGCGTGCAGCGCCGCGCCGACCATCTCGTCGACATCGGCGCGCTGTGACACGTCCGCGCGGGCCCAGATCGCCGCCTTGCCGATCTCGCCGGCGACACGCTCGGCGCCCTTCCCGTTGAGGTCGGCGACCACGACGCGCGCGCCCTCTTCGGCGAAGCGCCGCACCATGCCGGCGCCGAAGCCCGACGCCGCACCGGTGACGATCGCGACCTTGCCTTTCAGCCGCTCCATGAATCCCCTCCCGGCCGCCCGCTTTCCGCGCGAACGGCATTTTCCAGCGGTTGCAGATGGTCGCGCACCGTATCCCACAGAATGCTTGCCAGCACATCCTCGTAGTCGTGCCGATAGATGTTTCCGGCACCGGCGATCCGCTTCCATGGAACATCCGGGTGGCGCATTTTCAAGTCGTCGGGCAGCCGGCGCACGGCTTCCGAAACGATCTCCAGGCAGCGCGTCACCGCATAGAGCGTGCGTTCATCTTCGGCAAACGCTTCATAGGCCATGCCCTCGATGAACCGGCGCGCAAGCGCGATGTTGTGGGCGATGGCGCTCAAGACGCGCGCCGGGTCTTCAGAAGGCATAGATGATGTCGTTCAGCGCGGCCGGCTTCACGTAAGGCTTCAAGCCGGCCCGGTTGACGACATCGACGCGCGCCTCAAAAAGCCCGGCGATGTAGTCCTTCAGGCCGACATAGTCGAAAACGCTCAGATGGGCCTCGGGATCGAGGTCGATCAGGATATCGATGTCGCTGTCGGGCCGTGCCTCGCCCCGCGCGACCGACCCGAACAGCGCGAGATGAGCCACGCCTTGCCGGTGCAGCTCGTCCTTGTGCCGCCTCAAGGTCGCTATGACGTCCTGCCGATCCATGGCGTTCAAGATAACGCCTGCCTCGTCGTTGTTCAATTCAGCGCCTTTTGCGCCGCTCACCCATGGTTGAACACCACGGTCTTGGTGGCCGACATGTCATAGAGCGCCTCGAACCCCTTCTCCCGGCCATGGCCGGAGCGCTTGAAGCCGCCGAAGGGCAGCTCGATGCCGCCGCCGGCGCCGTAGCCGTTGACGAAGACCTGGCCGGCGCGCACGCGCTTGGCCACCCGGTGCTGGCGGCCGCCGTCGGCCGTCCACACGCCGGCGACCAGGCCGTAGTCGGTGCCATTGGCGATCCGCACGGCCTCCTCCTCGCCGTCGAAGGCAAACAGGGTCAGCACCGGGCCGAACACTTCCTCGCGCGCGATGGCGGAGGCGGGATCGACGGCGCCGAACAGGGTGGGCGCATAGTACCAGCCGCCCTCCGGGGCATCCTCGTGGACGCTGCCGCGCGCCAGCACCTTCGTGCCGGCCGCCTCGGCCTCGGCCACCATGGCGGCCACGCGGGCCTGCTGCTTCGGGTTGATGAGCGCGCCGAGGTCGAGGTCGGCGTCGTGCGGGCCCGCGACAAGCTTTCCGAAGCGCTCGGCCAGCGCGGCGGCGACCCTGTCGTAGACGGGCCGCTCGATCAGAACCCGGCTGCCGGCCGAGCAGGTCTGGCCGCCGTTCTGGATGATGGCATTGACCAGCACCGGCAGGGCCTTGTCGAGATCGGCGTCGGCAAAGACGATCTGCGGCGACTTGCCGCCCAATTCCATGGTGACGCCGCGGTTGTTGACGGCGGCCGCCTGCTGGATGGCCGTGCCGGTGGCCGGCGAGCCGGTGAAGGTGACGTAGTCAACGTCCGGATGCGCGGAAAGGGCGGCGCCTGCCTCGCGGCCGTAGCCGGTGACCACGTTGAACACGCCGGCCGGGAAGCCGGCTTCCAGCGCCAGTTCCGCCACGCGGATGGCGGTCAGCGAGGCGTCCTCCGCCGGCTTGACCACCAGCGTGTTGCCCATGGCGAGCGCCGCGCCGGCCACGCGGCCGAGGATCTGCAGCGGATAGTTCCACGGGATGATGCCGGCCACCACGCCGTGCGGCTCGCGCAGGGTCAGCGCCGTGTAGCCGTCGAGGAAGGGAATGGTGTCGCCGTGGATCTTGTCGCAGGCGCCGCCATAGAACTCGTAGTAGCGCGCCGCACCCGCCACATCCGCCCGGCCCTGCCGGGCCGGCTTGCCGGTGTCGCGCGATTCCAGCGCCGCCAGTTCGTCGGCGTTCTCCTCCAGCAGTCGCGACAGGCGCGTCAGCAACCGGCCGCGCTCGACAGCGGGCATCTTCGCCCACGGCCCCTGCTCGAAGGCGCGCCGCGCCGCGCCGACCGCGCGGTCCACGTCCTCGGCGCCGGAAGCCGGGATGGTGGCGAACACCTTGCCGTCGGAGGGACAGGCGACATCTATGCGTGCACCGGAAACCGAATCGGCGGCCTTGCCGTCGATCACCTGCATGAAGGCGCGGCCCTGGGCGACCGTCGTGGAAAGATGCTGGCCCATGATGAATCCTCCTTCGGCTCGCCGCGGCAACGCCCGTCGTAGCATCGGCAAACTCATGTGCGACTATCGCCCCGCAACATGCATGTCGGGTTGGACCAGTATAAGGACGATGACTGTGACACCATGACACTGGATTGATTAAATCGATTAGATTATATAGGCCCCGCTGCGTCGCACGATACCGGCGCCAAGGGGCCGGCAACGAACGGACAGACCATGACCAGCCAGATCATACCCGTCGACCCCTTCGACTTCGTCATCTTCGGCGGCACCGGCGACCTGTCGGAGCGCAAGCTCCTGCCGGCGCTCTATTATCGCCAGCGCGACCACCAGTTCTCCGAGCCGACCCGCATCATCGGCACCTCGCGCGCCAGGATGAGCGACGACGAATTCCGCGCCTTCGCGCGGCAGGCGATCCTGGACCACGTGAAGGCGCAAGACATCGACGAGCACGAGCTGGAGACCTTTCTGGCGCGGCTGTTCTACGTGGCGGCCGACGCCACCACGGGCGCCGGCTTCGACCGGCTGACGGAGACAGTCGGCCGCACCGACCGCATCCGCGCCTTCTACCTGGCCGTCTCGCCGGCGCTGTTCGGCGCCATCTCCGGCAAGCTGAAGGAACAGGGCCTCATCACGCCCAACTCGCGCATCGTGGTGGAAAAGCCGATCGGCCGCGACCTGACCTCGGCGCGCGCGCTGAACGACCTCGTCGGCGACGATTTCAAGGAAAGCCAGATCTTCCGCATCGACCACTATCTCGGCAAGGAGACGGTGCAGAACCTGATGGCGCTGCGCTTCGCCAACGCGCTCTACGAGCCGCTGTGGAATTCCGCCCATATCGACCATGTGCAGATCACCGTGGCCGAGACGGTGGGCCTGGAGGACCGGGTCACCTATTACGACAAGGCCGGCGCGCTGCGCGACATGGTGCAGAACCACATGCTGCAGCTGCTGTGCCTCGTCGCCATGGAGGCGCCGTTTTCCATGGACGCCGACGCGGTGCGCGACGAGAAGCTGAAGGTCCTGCGCGCGCTGAAGCGCATCAACGGCAACGAGGCGCCGAAGCAGACGGTGCGCGGCCAGTACCGGGCCGGCGCCTCGGCCGGCGGGCCGGTGAAGAGCTATGTCGAGGAACTCGGCCACGGCAGCGACACCGAGACCTTCGTGGCGCTCAAGGCCGAGATCGCCAACTGGCGCTGGGCGGGCGTGCCCTTCTATCTCCGGACCGGCAAGCGGCTCGCCAGCCGCGTCTCCGAGATCGTCATCGAGTTCAAGCCGATCCCGCACTCCATCTTCGGCGGCGACACAACCGGGCCGATCTTCGCCAACCAGCTCGTCATCCGCCTGCAGCCGGACGAAGGCGTCAAGCAGTACATCATGATCAAGGACCCCGGGCCCGGCGGCATGCGGCTGCGCCAGATCTCGCTGGACATGAGCTTCGCGCAATCATTCGCCAGCCGCGCGCCCGACGCCTACGAGCGGCTCATCATGGACGTGGTGCGGGGCAACCAGACGCTGTTCATGCGCCGTGACGAGGTGGAGGCTGCCTGGGAATGGATCGATCCCATCCAGCACGCCTGGGAGAACGCGCGGCAGGAGGTGCAGGGCTACACGGCCGGCACCTGGGGCCCCTCGGCCTCGATCGCGCTGATCGAGCGCGACGGCCGCACCTGGCACGAGAGCAACTGACCATGGCCGCGAACTACCGCTGGAACGAATTCGCCGACCGCGGCGCGCTGGCCTCGGCCCTTGCCGGCCGCATCGCCGAGGCGCTGGCCGGCGCGATCGCCCGGCGCGGCCGGGCGCTGATGGCGGTGTCGGGCGGCACCACGCCGAAGATGCTGTTCCAGGCACTGTCGCGGCACAAGCTCTCCTGGGACAAGGTGGTCGTGACGCTGGTGGACGAGCGCTTCGTGCCGGCCTCCTCGCCGCGCTCCAACGCCGCGCTGGTGGCCGAGAACCTGCTGCAAAACGAAGCGGCTGCCGCCCGCTTCGTGCCGCTCTACCGGGAAGGCCCGACGCTGGAGGCTGCCGCACAGGCCGACAGCGCCGACATGAAGCTGCTGCCCTGGCCGCTGGACGTTGCCCTTCTGGGGATGGGCACCGACGGCCACACCGCCTCCTTCTTCCCCGATGCCGACAATCTCGAGGCCCTGCTCGAGCCGGGCTCCGACCGCACCGTGCTGCCGGTGCATGCGCCGAGCGCGGGCGAGCCGCGGCTGACGCTCGTCGCAGCGCGCATCCTCGAGGCGGGGTTCCTGGCCCTGCACATCGAGGGCGAGGACAAGCGCGCCGCATTCGAGGCGGCCATGGGCCAAGAGCCGGGAGCGGGCGCGCAAAAGCCGATCGCCACCGTCATTCGGCAATCGCCGAAGCCGGTCGAGGTATTCTGGGCGCCGTGATGCCGGCACGGCAAAGATACCAGACCCCGCTCGTAAGGATCTTGCGATGACAGCCCGACGCGACATCGAAGCCATCACCAGCCGCATCCGCGAGCGCTCCCGCGCAAGCCGCGAGGCCTATCTCGGCCGCATCGCCGAAGCCTCGGCGCGAGGCGCCAACCGCGCCGTGCTGTCCTGCGGCAATCTCGCCCACGGCTTTGCCGTATGCAGCCCCTCGGAGAAAATCGCGCTCGGCGGCGACCGGGTGCCGAACCTCGGCATCGTCACCGCCTATAACGACATGCTGTCGGCGCATCAGCCCTTCGAGACCTTCCCGGCGCTCATCAAGCAGGCCGCCCGCGAGGCCGGCGGCATCGCCCAGGTGGCGGGCGGCGTGCCGGCCATGTGCGACGGCGTGACCCAGGGCCAGCCGGGCATGGAGCTTTCGCTGTTCTCGCGCGACGTGATCGCCATGGCCGCCGCCATCGGCCTGTCGCACAACATGTTCGACGCCGCCGTCTATCTCGGCGTCTGCGACAAGATCGTGCCGGGGCTTCTGATCGCCGCGCTCACCTTCGGCCACCTGCCGGCGGTATTCGTCCCGGCAGGGCCAATGACCAGCGGCATCCCCAACGACGAGAAGGCGCATGTGCGCCAGCTCTATGCCGAAGGCAAATGCGGCCGCGCCGAGCTGCTGGAGGCGGAGTCCAAATCCTATCACGGGCCAGGCACCTGCACCTTCTACGGCACGGCCAATTCCAACCAGATGCTGATGGAGATCATGGGCCTGCACCTGCCGGGCGCTTCCTTCGTCAATCCGGGCACCAGGCTGCGCGACGCGCTGACCAGGGAAGCGGCCAGGCGTGCGCTGGCCATCACGGCCCTCGGCAACGCCTACACGCCGGTGGGCGCGATGATCGACGAGCGCGCCGTCGTCAACGGCGTGGTGGGCCTGCACGCCACCGGCGGCTCCACCAACCACACCATCCACCTGATCGCCATGGCCGCCGCCGCCGGCATCAGGCTGACCTGGCAGGACATCTCCGAGCTGTCGGAAGCGGTGCCGCTGCTGGCGCGCGTCTATCCCAACGGGCTGGCCGACGTGAACCATTTCGCGGCGGCGGGAGGCATGGGCTTCCTCATCCGCGAGTTGCTGGACGCCGGCTTGCTGCACGAGGACGTGCGCACCGTCTGGGGCGAAGGGCTGCGGCCCTATGCCGTCGAGGCGAAGCTGGGCCCGGACGGCTCGGTGGTACGCGAGGCCGCCGCGCCGGCAAGCGCCGACGAGAAGGTGCTGGTGCCGGTGGCCCGGGCGTTCCAGCCGACGGGCGGGCTGAAGGTGCTTTCCGGCAATCTCGGCCACGCCATCATCAAGACCTCGGCGGTGAAGCCCGAGCGCCGCACCATCGAGGCGCCGGCGCGCGTGTTCCATGGCCAGCAGGAGCTGAACGACGCCTTCAAGGCGGGCAGACTGACCGGCGACTTCGTCGCCGTGGTGCGCTTCCAGGGGCCGAGGGCCAACGGCATGCCCGAACTGCACAGGCTGACCACCGTGCTCGGCATATTGCAGGATCGCGGCCAGCGCGTGGCGCTGGTGACGGACGGGCGCATGTCGGGCGCCTCCGGCAAGGTGCCGGCGGCGATCCACGTCACCCCGGAGGCGCTGGAGGACGGGCCGATCGGCCGCATCCGCGACGGCGACCTCATCCGGCTCGACGCGGAAGCGGGCACGCTGGAGGTGCTGGTGCCGGCCGGCGAGCTGGCGCTGCGGCCGCCGGCCGAGGCCGACCTCTCGGCCAATGAATTCGGCATGGGCCGCGAGCTTTTCGCCGGCCTGCGCCGCATGGCCGGCCGCGCGGACCAGGGCGCCAGCGTGTTCGGCTGAGCCCCTCAATAGGTCGTTCGCCGCTCCTCCGAGGGCGGGCGGCCGAACTGCAGGCGGTAGCTCTGCGCGAAATAGGAATGCGAGGTGAAGCCGGTGGCGATCGCCACGTCGAGGATCGGCATGTTGGTCTGGCGCAGCAACTCTCTCGCGCGCTCCAGCCGCAGGCGCATGTAGTAGCGCCCCGGCGTCACGCCCAGATGCCGCAGGAACAGCCGCTCCACCTGGCGCACGGAGAGGCCCGCCGACCTGGCGAACTGCACGGCCGAGAGCGGCTCGTCGAGATGGTCGGCCATCAATTCGACGATCCTGCGCAGCTTCTCCGACTTGCCGGTCAGGTCGCGCTCGGGCCCGACGCGCTGGCGGTCGCCGGCGGAGCGGATGCGCTCGTGCTGGAACTGGT
>DAOKZN010000096.1:0-7910 GCA_035325625.1 Mesorhizobium sp.
CCGCTGGTGCTCGTGGCCGGGCTTTTCCTCTCCTTCGCCTGGCTCGGCCTGTTCGCGCGCCTGCCCGACGCTGCCCGGCTGGCAACCCTCGCGGTCTTTGCCCTGGCCGGGCTTGCCTGCCTCTATCCGCTGCGCTTCTTCCGCCTGCCGCGGCCGCAGGAAATCGACCGCCGCATCGAGACGGCGAATGCGCTGCCGCATGCCCCGATCCGCACCCAGACCGACCGCCCGAGCGGGCCCGAGACCGGCTTTTCGCAGGCGCTGTGGCGCGAGCACCAGCGGCGCATGGCCGAAAGGCTCGGCGCCCTGGGCGCCGACCTGCCGCGCACGCATGTCCCCGAGCGCGACCCCTGGGGCCTGCGCGCCGCCGTGGCGCTGCTTTTCGCGGTGGCGCTGGCCTTTTCCTATGGCCCGCTCGGCGGGCGCGTGGCCGACGCCTTCCGGCCGCGTTCGATGGCCGAGGCGGTGCCGGCCCGCATCGACGCCTGGGTGACGCCGCCCGCCTACACAGGCAAGCCGCCGATCCTGCTCACCGCCGGCACCAATCAGGGCGCGAGCTCCTTCACCGTACCGGCCGGCAGCACGGTTGCGCTGCGCATAGCCGGCGGCACGGGCGACGAGACGCTGACCTATACGGATGGTGCGGGCGCCAGCCGCGCCCTCTCACCGGAGGAGCCCGATGCGGCGGCGCCGAAGCCTGCTTCGACGGCGTCCGCAAACGTGGCCGCGGCCCGCCAGTTCGCCGGCAAGCTCGACGCCGACGGCACGCTGGCGCTGGAATCGGGCAATGAGGAGCTGGGGCGCTGGGCCTTCACGGTGGTTCCCGACCGGCCGCCCCAGATCCGCTTCGCGGGCGAGCCCAAGCGCGCGGTGAACGGCGCCTTCGAGCTGAACTACGAGGTCGAGGACGACTACGGCGCGGCCTCCGCCAAGGCCGAGTTCGCGCTGGCCGATCCGCAGGCGCCGGATGCGCACCCGCTCTACGGCCCGCCGGAAATGCCGCTCGCCCTGCCGCGCCGCGGCGGCAAGACCAATGCCGCCAGGACGGTCAAGGACCTGACGCAGCACGTGTGGGCCGGCAGCACGATCCGGTTGAGGCTGGAGGCGGCCGACGATGCCGGCCAGACCGGCAGCAGCGAGACCAGGACGCTTGCCCTGCCGGAGCGGCCCTTCACCAATCCGCTGGCGCGCGCGGTGATCGAGCAGCGCCGGCTGCTGGGGCTGGACGCCAGCGCCAAGCCGCGCGTGCTGGACCTGATGGACGCCGTCACCCTGCGCCCCGAGGACACCTTCGACAACATGGCGCATTATCTGGCGCTGATGAGCGCGCGCAGCCGGCTGAAGCTCGCCCACAGCGACGACCAGCTTCGCGACGTCGTCTCCTATCTGTGGGACGTGGCATTGGGCATCGAGGAAGGCGACCTTTCCGCCGCCGAGAAGCGGCTGCGCCAGGCGCAGAAGAACCTGCAGGATCTGCTCAAGAACGGCGGCAGCGACGAAGAGATCGACAAGGCGATGAAGGAGCTTCGCCAGGCGATGGAGGAGTTCCTGCGCGAATATGCCGAGCGCAATCGCCAGAACCCCAACGCCATGCAGATGCCGAAGGATGCGCAGGAACTGCGCGAGAGCGACCTCAAGCGGCTGATGGACCAGATCGAGAACCTGGCCAAGTCGGGCGACCGCGACAAGGCGCAGGAGCTTCTGTCGCAACTGGAAAACATGATGAACAATCTGCAGGCGGGGCGCAGCCAGCAGCCGGGCCAGCAGGACGGCGAATTGCGCCAGCAGATGGACAAGCTCGGCGAGATCATGCGCCGCCAGCAGGAGATGATGAACGAGACCTTCCGGCTGGACCAGATGCAGCGCGGCCAGAACGGCGAGGACCAGCAGGACGAATTCGGCCAAGACGGCCAGCAGGGTCAGCCCGGACAGCAGGGAAGCCCGCGCCAGGGCGAGAACGGACAGGGCGGGCAGGGCCGGAACGGCAGGCCGATGACGCCGCAGGAGTTCGCCGACGCGCTGAAGCAGCTGCAGGAAGGCCAGGGCAGGCTGCAGGGCGACCTCGACCAGTTGAGGAAGGGCCTGGAAGGCATGGGAATGGAGCCGAACCAGGGCTTCGGCGAGGCCGGCCGCGCCATGGGCGAGGCGGAGCAGGCGCTGGGCGAAGGACGCGGCGAGCGCGCCGTCGGCCAGCAGGGCCGGGCGCTGGAGGCCCTGCGCAAGGGCGCCCAGGACATGATGCAGCAATTGCAGGCCATGCAGGGCGAGGAGGGTTCAAGCGGCCGCGGCGCGCGCGGCCAGAACGCCGACCGCGACCCGCTCGGCCGGCCCCGCGCCACCAACGGTCCTGATTTCGGTGATTCGGTGAAGGTGCCCGACGAGATCGACGTCCAGCGTGCCCGCCAGATCCTCGAAGCCATCCGCAAGCGGCTGGGCAATGCGCTGTCGCCCGAGATCGAACGCTCCTATCTCGAACGCCTGCTGGAGCTGAAATAGCCGGCACAATGCGCCGGCGGCCTCCGCCCGGTCGCTACCGATCGGAAAACGCCTCGCGGATCGCGCCCTCCATGCCGTCGATCGCCTCGCCGGCGGCCGCCGGGTTGCGGTGCAGCACGACATTCGAGGCATCGACATGGCCGAAGCCTTCCTCCTCGGTGAGCTGTCGGCAGCCGGCCGGGATGTTGCTGCGCGAGATCGGCGCGATCGCCAGCCCCGACGTCACCGCCAGCCTCAGGCCGCCATTGGTGTCGCAGGTATAGGCGACGCGGTAGACGAGGCCCCGTTCCTCCAGCGACCGGATTGCATAGTCGCGGCACCAGCCGTCGCGGTTGTAGAGCGCGATCGGCAGCGGCCGCCGCTCGTGCGCGGCGTGCAGTTCCGACGTTACCCACACGGTCGGGTCGTGCATCAGCACCTCGCCGCCGTCATGCCCCTGCCATTCGAACACCACGGCAAGATCCAGCTCCCCGGACGCCAGCGCACGCATCTGCGAGACCGAATGGGCGTAGCGCACCGTCACCTCCACCTGCGGGTGCCGCTTGGCGAAGGCGCCCAGCGCGCGCGACAGGATGGTGTCGCCATATTCGGCCGGAATGCCGATCCGCACCGGGCCGTCGAGCGGCGGGGCCGTCATCGCGGCGGCCGTCTCGTCCAGCAGCGAGACGATGCGGCGCGCGTTGACGATGAGCTCGCCGCCGCGCCGCGTCAGCGCCACGCCGCGCGAGCCGCGCTCGAACAGGGTGCCCCCGACGGTCTCCTCCAGCTTCTTCATCTGCATGGAGACGGCCGATTGCGTGCGTCCGGCCCGCTCCGCAGCCTTGGTGAAATTGCCCGTCTCCGCCACCGCCACGAAGGTCCGCAGGAGATCGCTGTCGAGAGGAAAACGCATCGGAGCCGACATCAGGAAATTTGATGACAGCTATCATTTCAATTCGTTTGCCGCATGTCAAACCGGAGGCGATAGTGAGATACCCATTGCGCTGCCGGAATGCCGGCAGCAGGCAAGCGAGTCCTCACTCGTGCCCGTTCGCCGGCAACGGCGGCGGGCTCTTTTTTTGGCCGTTGCCGGGGTCAGGCCGCCGGTTGCGCGGCAAAGGCTAGCGCGCGGCCCACCCGGTCGCGTATCTCGGCCAGCGTGAAGGGCTTCTGCATCACATCCAGCACGATGCCGTCGAGTTCCTCGGCGCGCTCGCGCTGGTCGGCATAGCCGGTCATCAGCAGGATCCGGAGCGACGGAAAGGCGGCGGCCGCCGCCTGCGCCATCTCGATGCCGTCCATCTCCGGCATGCGGATGTCGGAGACGACGAGGTCGTAGCCGCCCTGCGCCGCGCGGATGCGGTCCAGCCCCTGCGCGCCGTCGGCGGCGATATCGACGCTATGGCCGGCGCGCTCCAGCGCGCGGGCGGAAAGTGTGCGGACGGACTCGTCGTCCTCGACGATCAGAAGCTTTGCCATGCGCCGGACATTGGCGCCCAAACGTTAATCTTTTGCTGAAGTCTCGGCATCGCCCCTGACGATGCCGACGAAGGGCAGCTCGCGGAAGGCGTGGCCGACATCCATGCCGTAGCCGACGACGAAATAGTCGGGGCAGTCGAAGCCGACATAGTCGGCGTTCAGCGCGGTCTGGCGGCGCATGCGCTTGTCCAGCAGCACGGCGATGGAGCAGCTTCTGGCGCCGCGCGACAGCATCAGGTCGCGCGCGAAGGACAGCGTCTTGCCCGATTCCAGGATGTCGTCGATCAGCAGCACGTCGCGCCCGGCCACCTCGTTGTCGATGTCGCGCAGCACCCTCACCTCGCCGCTGGTGGTGCCGGCCCCGTAGCTGGAGATGAAGATGAACTCGACCTCCGGCGACAGGCCGGCGTCGTGCATGGCGCGGATCAGGTCGGCCGCGAAGACGAAGGAACCCTTCAGGATCGAGATGACCAGCAGGTCATGGTAATCGTGCGCCGCGATCTCCTTGGCCAGTTCCAGATTGCGCCGGGCGATCGCCGACGCGGAGTACAGCACCTCGATATTCTTGCCGCGAACGACCGGCATGCAAAACCCTTCCCAAGACAACTATTCCGCGAAGCCGACCGATACGGCCGTCACCCCGTTTCTAGGCACCTCCACGCGGCTGGAAAAGGCGAATCTTTCGCCCGGCCCCAGCGGACGGCCGGATGTCCCCAGCCTGTAGCGGGTGACGAGGCCGTCATTGCCCGTCACCTTGATGTCGAGCGGCGGCAGCGGCACGGCGGCGGCGCCGTCGTTGCCGGCCTCGCCGTCCACCAGAAGCACGGGGCGCGACCCGGACCCGTCCACCCGCGACGTCACCCCGGAAATGCTGAGCGCGGCCCCGGTATCCTGCTGCGAGAACAGCGGCAGGCCGCGAACCAGCGCATGGCCGCCCGACACCCAGAAGGCCGCCATCACGAGGCCCAGCCCCGCCGTCCAGAAGATCGGCCCGCCACGCGCCGCCCGCCCGTGCAGCGGCGACGGCGCATCCCTGCGCAGCATCGCCATGCCTTCGGGCGGCGGCTCGTTCTCCGGCGGAAGGAAGCTGCGGGAGGCGGTTCGTTCGCGCGCTTCAAGCCGCCTGCCGGCCACCACCTCGAAATCGGCGTCCACTATGTCGCCATCGGCCGCCGCTGCGGGCCGCCGGCCGGGGGCCGCCGCCTGCCCGGTCATGATTTCGCCGGAAACCCGGCGTGCGTTGCGCTTGTCGGGCATAGGTATCGAGATCCAGTCTATGGCCGGCCTTGTCCGTCCGCGATCGCTGTCCGTTACCGGCGCGTAAACGAAAATGATTAATGTTTTGCCACCGGAGCCGCCTTGCCGAGCCGAAAAGCTGCGAAATTTAACCGACCATTAACCATGGCGCCCGATGGTCGTTGCGAAGGAAGGCCGGCGCCTGGCCGGCCGCAATCCCCGTCCGCAGTTCCGCAGCTTCCGTTCGCAGCTCCAGGTCGATCGCCGTGATCCGCTTCGAAAATGTCGGCCTCCGCTATGGCATGGGACCGGAGATCCTCCGCGACATCTCCCTGCACGTCCCGGAGCGCTCGTTCCAGTTCCTGAGCGGCCCCTCGGGCGCGGGCAAGACGACGCTGCTGCGGCTGCTGTTCCTGTCGCTGAAGCCGACTCGCGGGCTGATCACCGTCTTCGGCAAGGACCGCGCGCGCATCACCCGCCAGGAGCTGCCGCTGCTGCGCCGCCGGATCGGCGTGGTGTTCCAGGATTTCCGCCTGCTCGACCACATGACCACCTACGAGAACGTGGCGCTGCCGCTGCGCGTGCGCGGGCGCGAGGAGGCGAGCTACCGCACCGACGTGACCGAGCTGCTGAAATGGGTGGGGCTGGGCGAGCGCATGCACGTCCTGCCCCCGGTGCTTTCCGGCGGCGAGAAGCAGCGCGCGGCGATCGCCCGCGCCCTGATCGAGCAGCCGGAGATCCTGCTGGCCGACGAGCCGACCGGCAATGTCGACCCGCAGCTCGCGCGCCGGCTGCTGCGCCTGTTCATCGAGCTGAACCGGCTGGGCACGGCCGTCGTCATCGCCACGCACGATCTCGGCCTGATGGACCAGGTGGACGCGAGGCGCCTGATCCTGTCGGGCGGGAGGCTGGACATCTATGACTGACCTGCCAGCCGACGACGAAGAGTTCCACGACGCGCATGAGGCCCCGAGGACGCGCGCGCAACGCCGCATGGCGCCCATCGTGCCGGTGCAGAGCATCGCAGGGCGGGCGCTGGTCTGCGTCATCGCCATCATGACGTTCCTGTCCTGCCTGACCTTCGGCGCGGTGACGCTGGTGCGCGACACCGCCGCAATATGGCAGAACCAGATCTCGCGCGAGGCGACGGTGCAGATCAAGCCGGCGGACGGGCTCGACATGGAGGCCGCCCTTGCCGCCGCCGCCGAGATCGCCGCCGCCTTCCCCGGCGTGAAGGGCACCAGGATCGTCGACCGCGCGGCGACGGCGCGCCTGCTGGAGCCATGGCTGGGCCCGGGCCTCGACATCGACCAGCTGCCGGTGCCCCGGCTGGTGGTCGTGACCATCGACCGGAACGGCCCGCCCGATTTTGCCGCCTTGCGCGAGGCGATCGCGCAGAAGCTGCCCGGCGCCACGCTGGACGACCACCGCACCTGGGTGGACCGGCTGGTGGCGATGGCCCGCACCACGGTGACGGCAGGCATCGCCATTCTGGCGCTGATGTTGTCGGCGACGGTGCTGACCGTGGTGTTCGCCACGCGCGGGGCCATGGCCGGCAACGGCCATATCATCGAGGTGCTGCATTTCGTCGGCGCCCAGGCGGGCTTCATCGCCCGCGAGTTTCGCCGCCAGTTCCTCGTCACCGGCATGAAGGGCGCGGCGGCCGGAGGCGTCGCGGCCATCCTCGTCTTCATCGCCTTTTCCTGGTGGGCGGGGCGCAACATGGCGACCCCGCAGGCCGACCAGGCGGCAGCCTTGTTCGGCACCTTCGCCATAGGCTGGAGCGGCTATCTCGGCGTCGCCCTTCTGGTGCTGGTGATCGGCGCGCTGACGGCGGCCACTTCGCACGCCACGGTTATCGCTTATTTGAGCGATATCGAAGTACGGCAGACGGATGGCTGATATGGTGCGGCCCGGATCACGCAACGGAAACCCGGCTTAACGCAATGTGGGCTCGCACCTCTACCAAAAGCCGTAATTCAAGGCTAACCATGTCATGATGAATGGCCCTGATTCCATCGAGACGGCTGCCGCCGCGCCGGTGGCGCCCGGGGTGGTCGATTCTGCGCCGCCCCGGCGCGGATGGCGGGTCTTTCGCATCGCCGCATTCATTCTCGCCGCGTCAGCATTCGCTTTCCTTGGCGGCTTCGGCTGGTTCGCCGATCATGTCAGCCATCTGCGCCCTCCTGCCGATCCGCAGAAGGCCGATGCCATCATCGTGCTGACCGGCGGGCAGTCGCGCCTGGACGCCGCGCTGGACCTGCTGGAATCGGGCAAGGGCGAGCGGCTGCTGATCAGCGGCGTGCATCCGGCCGCCAGCCGGCGCCAGCTCCAAAGAGCGACCGGCGGCGACAAGCAGCTCTTCTCCTGCTGCGTCGATATCGACCATGCGGCGCTCGACACCATCGGCAACGCCGAGGAAAGCGCGAAATGGGTGGCGAGCCACGCCTATGGTAGCATCATCCTCGTCACCAACAACTATCACATGCCCCGCAGCCTGCTGGAGATGGGCCGCCTGCTGCACGGCGCCCGGCTGGAGCCCTATCCGGTGGTCAACTCCAATCTGGGCAATGGCGGCTGGCTGACCAAGCCGGAGGCGCTGCGGGTGCTGTTCACCGAATACAACAAATATCTGCTGGCGCTGGCCCGCGGCGTGCTGCCGGTGCGCCCGCTGCCCGGCGGCATCGCGCTGGCCGAGGCGGCGACCAAGAAGAACTGAG
>DAOKZN010000097.1:0-7900 GCA_035325625.1 Mesorhizobium sp.
GATCGGCGAATTTTCCACCCACGGCATCGGCCCGCACGAGCTTCTGCTAGCCGGCGACGGCAGGACGCTGGCGATCGCCAATGGCGGCATCGAGACGCACCCGGATTTCGGCAAGGCCAAGCTCAACCTTTCCACCATGCGGCCGTCCTACGTGCTGATCGACCGCCTTTCCGGCGACCTGATCGAGAAGCACGAACTGCCGCCCGAGCTGCACAAGCTCTCCATCCGACACATGGACGTGGACCGGGCCGGCGCCGTCTGGTTCAGCTGCCAGTACGAGGGCGCGACGACCGACCGGCCGCCGCTGGTGGGGCGCGCGGCGCGCGGCAGCGAACTCGAACTGCTCGACATGCCGGAAAAGGTGCTGAACCGGCTGCGCAACTATATCGGCGCCATGGCCGCCAACCGCGAGGCCGGCACCATGGCCGTGTCCTCCCCTGCGGGCAACTCCTATGTCGTGTTCGACACGGCAAGCGGCGGGGTGGTTTCGGCCACCAACCTCACCGAGGTGTGCGGTATCGCCCCCGACCGCGCCGGCTTCATGGCCACCAGCGGCGCCGGCGCCATCACCCGGCCGGGCGCGGCGAGCGTCTCGGCCCCCGGCTACGTCTGGGACAACCACCTGCTCAGGATCGGCGGGCCGGCGTGATTTTGCGGCACGGACGGGTTCAAACCGTGAACAAAATCTGCCATTGTGGGCCATGCCCATCGTCTCTCCCGTTTCCCTCAACCCGCTGATCGACGGCCGCCAGTCCGAGCGCGCGCTGCTGGTGCGCCGCGGCGTGCAGCGGTTGCTGATGGAAATGGGCGCGCATGTGCTGCCCGAGCTCTCGCTGGCCACCGGCCGCCGCGCCGACCTGGTGGCGCTGACGAGGCAGGGCGACATCTGGATCATCGAGATCAAGTCGTCGGTGGAGGATTTCCGCGTCGACCGCAAATGGCCGGACTACCGCCTGCATTCCGACCGCTTCTTCTTCGCCACCCATCCCGGCGTGCCGGCGGAAATCTTCCCGCAGGAATGCGGCTTCATCCTGTCGGACGGCTATGGCGCGGAGATCCTGCGCGAAGCGCCCGAGCACCGCATGGCCGCCGCCACGCGCAAGGCGCTGATGCTGCGCATGGCGCGCGCCGGCGCGGCCCGCCTGCTGGCGGCCGAACTCGCCGGGGTGCCGGTGTCGCCGCTGGAGGGCGAAAGCGAATAGAGGTTCAGAGGCAACATGAGGTTTCCTCGAAAGGCCCCCCAGCTCCATTTCCCTGCCGGAGCATGATCTTTATCCGAAAACCGCTGTGCACTTTACGGGATCATGCTCTAACGCGGGGCGCGCTTGGCCAGGATGCGCTGCAGGGTGCGCCGGTGCATGTTGAGCCGGCGCGCGGTCTCCGAGACGTTGCGCTCGCACATCTCGTAGACCCGCTGGATGTGCTCCCAGCGCACGCGGTCGGCCGACATGGGGTTTTCGGGCGGCGCGGCGCGCTCTCCGGTGGTGCGGGTCAGCGCCGCGAAGATGTCGTCGGCGTCGGCGGGCTTGGACAGATAGTCGACCGCGCCGAGCTTCACCGCCGTCACCGCGGTGGCGATGTTGCCGTAGCCGGTCAGGATGATGGTGCGGGCGTCCGCCCGCTTCTCCCGTATGGCCGCGACCACGTCGAGCCCGTTGCCGTCGCCCAGCCGCATGTCCACCACGGCATAGGCCGGCGGATTGGCGCGGGCCTTGCCCACCGCCTCCTCGACGCTCTCGGCCGTATCGACCACGAAGCCGCGAGTCTCCATGGCGCGCGCCAGCCGGGTCAGGAAGGGCTTGTCATCCTCGACGATCAGGAGCGAGGTGTCGTCGCCCGTAACCATGCCGTTGCCAGCTTCTTCGCCGCTCATCACGCACATCCCTGCTCGCTGTCCATGAGGCAGATATAATAGTTTGACCATATTGTGCAATTCGCCGTGGCGTCAGGCCGTGTCCAGCAGGCTGCCCGCGGCCGCCTCCGGGTTGAGAAAGACCTGGCGCGGCCAGCCCACATGCACCACGGCGCCCTGCCCCGGCCCGCTGGAATTGCGGAACTCGATCGTGGCGCCGGAGCGCTCCAGCAGGGTCTTGGCGATGAACATGCCGAGCCCCAGCCCGCCGCCGCGCCCGGTGCCCTGGCGTGTCGACATGTAGGGCTCGCCGATGCGGTCGAGGATCTCGGGCGGGAAGCCCGGACCGTCGTCGATCACGGTGAAGGTGACGTGATCGTCGTTCCAGCTCCAGCGCACGGTCACCGCGGAGCGGGCGAAGTCGACCGCGTTCTCGACCAGGTTGCCGAGCCCGTAGATGACGCCGGCGTTGCGGCGCCCCACCGGCTCCGGCCCGGTCCGCTCGCCCGCATCCAGCTCGATGCGGATGCCGAAGTCGCGGTGCGGCGCGATGACCTCCTCCACCAGCGAGGTCAGCGGCAGACGCGCCAGATGCGCCTCGCCCTCGGAGGACAGGCTGGTCAGCCGCTTCAGGATCTCGCGGCAGCGCTCGCTCTGCGAACGCAGCAGGGTGACGTCGTCGCGGAACTTCGGGTCGTCGCCGAGCGCCTTCTCCATCTCGCGCGCGACCAGCGTGATGGTGGCCAGCGGAGTGCCCAGCTCGTGCGCGGCGGCGGCGGCCAGGCCGTCCAGCGCCGAAAGGTGCTGCTCGCGCTGCAGCACCAGCTCGGTTGCCGCCAGCGCGTTGGCCAGCAGCCGCGCCTCCTTGGCCACGCGGAAGGCGTAGATGCCGGTGAAGGCGATGGACGACAGCACCGCCATCCAGATGCCGCCGACATAGATGAAGGGCATGGCAAGCTCGGCCCCCTCGTACCAGGGCAGCGGCAGGTGGAAGAAGGCCAGCAACGAGGCGGCGGCCATCACCAGAACGCCGAGCAGCGCCGTCAGCACCAGCGACAGCGAGGTCGCGGAAATGACCACCGGCACGGTGAGCAGCAGCGCGAAGGGGTTGGTCAGGCCCCCCGTCATGTAGAGCAGGCCGGCAAGCTGCAGGCTGTCGAACACCAATATGCCCATCGCCGCCCACGGCGTGAGCCGGTGCGCGGCCGGATAGCGGAAGGCGAGGAACAGGTTCATCCAGGCCGAGCACGCGATCAGCGCGAAGCACGGGCCGACCGGCAGCGGGAACCGCAGCCCGTAGGCAACCACCAGCACGGTGACGCTCTGGCCGACGATGGCGAGCCAGCGCAGGCGAATCAGCGTGTTGAGCCGCAGCCGGTGGCTCTGCTGAAGATCGGGCGAGCGCTGAAGGGTTATCATGGCCAGCATTTACAGCGGCCGGCCGCAAGGCGCCAGATGCCACGGCACAGCCCGTGAAAGGCAGCTTCGCCAGGGCTGGGAGACGCATTCCGGCAAGGTCGCGCCCAGCATATCGCTATTCCATATGCGGCAGGAATCACTTTGTCCCGGAAATCCTGTGCACGCCAGTATGCTTTCCTTGACGAACATTAGTGCCTGTGCAACAACGCAGGCAGGGGTATGTGGTAGGTGGCGTAGGCAAGCAAGCTGCGGAATATCTACGGACGAAATGTCGGAACTACCAGACCTGAATTGCAGTAAAAAATGGTATGTGGTTGCGACAAAACCCCGGAAGGAAGCTGTCGCAGCTCTTAATCTGAAGAATCAAGGATTCTGTATTTTCCTACCGCAAATGCGCAGGACGGTTCGTCATGCCCGGCGCACCCTTGTTCGAACGATTCCGCTCTTCCCGACCTACCTGTTTCTGGAAGCTTCTTCGGCCGGCCGCTGGCGTTCGGTCAACGGGACGTTCGGCGCGAAGAGGATCATCGCCAGCGACGACGGCCCGCTCGCGGTCGAGCGCGGATTCGTCGAGGCGCTGAAGACCAAGGTGGGAGCCGACGGCATCATCGACTTCAGCAGCGGCTTCAAGCGCGGCGATTGCGTGGAACTGGTGGACGGGCCGTTCGCCAGGCAAATAGGCAGCCTCGTCGACCTGGACGATCGGGGCCGCGTCACCGTGCTGATGAAATTTCTGGCTACGCATGTGCCGGTGCGCACGACGGTCGACAAACTGGTTCCAGCTTAAAGAGGGGTAACACATAAGCGCGCATAGCGCGGCTATCGGGAGAACTGCACCGGGTGCCTTGGCCGCACCCGGCGTGCGGTAGCGTTGAAAATTGCGGGCCGGCGGCGAACTTCGGAAACGATCCGCCGGTATCGCAGGACCGGGATGACAATCGGAATAATGACAGTCGGAATGGAGACCTTTCGAACCGGATGCCGGACGTGAGCCAGCGCCAGCCATGAACATGCGGCTTCGCCGCCTGCTTGGCATGGCCTTTCTGGCGGGGGCCGCCCTGGTCGTCTGGTTCGGCCTGCTCAGTTCGTTTCCGGCGCCGTCGAGGTCGTTTCTGCCGTTCCGCTTCGACCTGATGGAACATATTCTGGCCTTTTGCTGGCTTTCCCTGCTCGGCCTGCTGCTTTGGGCGCCCGCCTGGTCCGTCGTTGCCGGACTGATCCTGTCGGCCGGCCTGCTCGAGATCGCGCAGGCGGCATTCCCCCTGCACCAGCCCAGCATCGTGGACTGGGGCGCGAGTTCGGCCGGCGTGGCCGCCGGATGGGCGCTGTCGGTGCCGGTCCGGAGGACCTTGCAGAAAAGATCGCAGGCGCGGGGCGTTTCCGGCACAGGGTTCTGCCGGAGCGAGGACGGCTAGTGCGGGCGATTGCCGGTGCGGCGGCGGCCCCACCCCTGGCTTGCAGCCAAGAAGGAAGCGTGGCTTGTATCATCAGACGATAGCGGCCGTCAGGGACACACACCCGCTTCTGCGGTTGCGCTACCAGCTTCTGGGTGGGTTGCTTTTCGCCATCGGCCTGCCGCTGCTTGCACGCATGGCGCTGGAGCCGCGGGTCCTCTTCTCGATCAGCCACCAGGTGACCATCGTCGCCGCCATCATTGCCCACATGACGGGTTATCTTGCCTACAGGCGTCTGGACGCCTTTCCCGGCATGGCAACGTTCAGCACGATATTGCCGGCCTTCACGTTGAGCTACGGTCTGGTGTTCCTCGCGATCTTCTTCCTGCGTCTCGACTACAGCCGCTTCCAGGCCGCCGGCTCCTTTCTCGTCTCGACCTCATGGTATTTCGGGCTGAGCGTGTTCACCCACCGGCTGGAGCCATACCGGCTGGCGATGATCCCGATCGGCAATGTCGACCGGCTTGCCGCAGTCGACGGCGTGCTCTGGCAGAGGCTGTGCTCCCCGGGGACAGTTCCCGGCAAGGTGCAGGGAGTGGTGGCCGATCTGCGGGCGGACCTGCCGGAAGCGTGGGTGCGCTTCATCACCGGCTGCGTGCTGTCGGGCACGCCGGTCTACCACGTCAAGCAGGTGCTGGAATCGCTGACCGGCCGGGTCGAGATCGAGCATCTTTCGGAAAACACCCTCGGCTCGCTGAACCCGAATCAGGCCTATATCAAGATCAAGCAGGCCCTCGACTGGGTGGGCGCGCTTGCCGTTCTGGTGCTGGCCTCGCCGCTGTTTCTGATGCTGGCGCTGGCGATCCGGCTGGAAACGCCGGGACCGGCACTGTTCCGCCAGCAACGGGTCGGCTATCGGGGCAAGGTGTTCACGCTCTACAAGTTCCGCACCATGCATGACGAGGACAATGGCGACATGGCCGAAAAGGAGCGGGCGATCACGCGCCGCGGCGATGCGCGCATCACCCGCATCGGTCGTGCGCTGCGGCACACGCGGCTCGACGAACTGCCGCAGGCGATCAACATCCTGCGCGGCGAGATGAGCTGGGTCGGCCCTCGTCCGGAGGCGGTGGTGCTGTCGCGCTGGTACGAAGCCGAGCTGCCCTTCTACCGGTACCGGCACATCGTGCGGCCCGGGATCACCGGCTGGGCGCAGGTCAACCAGGGACACGTGGCCGCCGTGAGGGAGGTCCACGAGAAGCTCCACTACGACTTCTACTACATCAAGAACTTCTCGCCGTGGCTCGACCTGCTCATCATGCTGCGCACGATCCGGATCATGCTGACCGGCTTCGGGGCACGGTAGCAGGGATGGCGAGCTTCACTCCACGAGAAAGCACACGGGCTGGCCGGCAGATGAACGCGATCGGGCACGCAGGGAAAGCGGGGCGGCCAGCCGGCCATCAGCGCATGGGCCGCGAAGCCGAGGCGAGCGGGCATGGCGAGCCCTCGGCCGCCGTGCCGATGGCCCAGGGCGAGGACGCGGGCATGTCCCTGGCCTCTGCGCTGCGCGTGCTTTTCAACGAGCTTTCGCCGGCCCGCAGGCGCGTCTTCGTGCCGCTGCTGGTCCTGATGCTGGCCGGGGCGGCCGCCGAGGTGGCGACGATCGGCGCGCTGCTGCCGTTTCTGGCGGTCATAGCCGATCCGCAGGGCTCGCCGGTTCTCGCCCGCCTCCGTCCCCTGCTCGACGTGCTCGGCACAAACAGCACCATACCCGCGATCTATGTGCTGACCGGCCTGTTCGCGCTTACGGCGCTCGTGTCGGCCGGGCTGCGGCTGGCGCTGCTTTGGGCAAGCACCGGATTCGTCAACGGCATGGCCTACGAACTGGCGGTCAAGCTCTACGACAATGTGCTGCAAGAGCCTTATGTCCGCCACACCCGCCGCAACTCCAGCGAGATCATCGCAGCGATCAACAAGGTGGAGATCCTGACCTGGAGCGTGCTGGCCCCGCTGATGAACGGCGCAGTAGCGACCGTCATCGCCATCTTCATCATCGCAGGGCTGATCGCCATCGATCCCGGCGTGGCGCTGGCGGCGGGGATCGGCTTCTCGGCCATCTACCTGCTGGCCACCGGCCTGACCCGCCCCAGGCTCAGGCGCAACGGCCGCATCATCGCCGAGGCCCAGGGCCGGCGGGTCAAGTCCATGCAGGAGGGGCTGGGCGGCATCCGCGACGTGCTCATCGACCAGTCGCAGCCGGTCTTCCTCGAAGCCTACGAGCGCGCGATGGCCGGGCTGCGCGACGCGCGCACCAGGAACGCCTTCTTCGCCGGGGCGCCGCGCTTCGCCGTGGAGGCACTGGGCATGGTGATGATCGCTGCGGTGGCTGTCGTGGTGACGGGGCGGCCCGGCGGGCTTGCTCAGGCGGTCCCGGTGCTGGGTGCGCTGGCGCTGGGCGCCCAGCGGCTGCTGCCGCTGATCCAGCAGGTCTACAATGGCTGGGCCTCGGCCATGGGCAACCGGCAGGTGCTGCTCGACATTGTCGCACTGCTGCGCCAGCCCCGGCCTGCCCGCGCCCCGGCCACGGGCCCCGCCCTGCCCTTCGACCGGGCGATCCGCCTCGACAATGTCGGCTTCTCCTATTCCGAGCGACTGGCGCCGGCGCTGAGCCGCGTCAGCCTCGAAATCCCGAAGGGCGCCAGGGTCGGCATCGCCGGCAAGACCGGCAGCGGCAAGTCCACGCTCATGGACCTGATCCTCGGTCTGCTGGAACCCCAGGAAGGCAGGATCCTGGTCGACGGCACGACGCTGACGGCGGAGAACCGCGCGGCATGGCAGAAGAACATCGCCCACGTGCCGCAGGCGATCTTCCTCGCCGACGCCACGGTGGCCGAGAACATCGCCTTCGGCGTTCCCGCGGGCGCGATCGACCGCGAGCGCGTGCGCCGCGCCGCCGAGCAGGCGGAGCTGGCCGAGGTGATATCCGACCTGCCGCAGGGCTACGACACGCGGGTGGGCGAACGCGGCATCCAGCTTTCCGGCGGGCAGCGCCAGCGCATCGGCATCGCGCGCGCGCTCTACAAGCAGGCGAGCGTGCTGGTGTTCGACGAGGCCACCAGCGCGCTCGACACCGAGACCGAAAGCGCGGTGATGGCGGCGATCGGGCGGCTGGACCGAAGCCTGACCATCCTCGTGATCGCCCATCGCCTCTCGACGCTGGAAGGTTGCGACA
>DAOKZN010000098.1:0-7894 GCA_035325625.1 Mesorhizobium sp.
GAGACGTAGCTCACCCGCGCCCTGAGGCCGGCCGCGCAGCCGTCGCAGCGCACGGAAAGCTCGGTGCCGATCCTGACCGATGAAAACGCCTCCTCCGGAATGTAGACGGTGAGCTTGACGGCCCCGTCCGGCAGCAGGGACAGAACCGGGGCGGAAGGCCCCGCCGTGTCGCCGGCATTGCGGATCACGTCGTCGATGCGGCCGGCGGTGGGCGCCGTCAGCACCCGCTTGGAAAGCCGCCACCTGGCCTGGTCGAGCGCGGCCTGCGCCTGCCTGACCTGGTTCTCGGCCGCCTTGATGGCCTCCGGCCGCGCCGGCAGCCGGCCCACCTCCAGATTGGCCTGGCTCTGGCCGATGGCGGCCTCGGCCACCTCGGCCTGGGTGGCGGCGTCGTCATATTGCGCCTGGGTAGCCACGCCGCGCTTCAACAGGTCGCGCGTGCGCTCCAGCGTGCGGTTGGCGTCGTCCGACTGCGCCCTGGCCGAGCGCACCGCCGCCTCCAGCACCGCGATCTCCTCGGGCCGCTTGCCTACCTGCAGGTCGGCGAGCTGCGCCCTGGCCTGGTCGAGCGCAGCCTCGGCCTGCGCCACCGCGATGCGGGCATCGGAATCCTCCAGCGTCGCCAGCGGCCTGCCCGGCTCGACGCGGTCGCCGCGCCTGACGGAGACCGCGTTCACCGTCGCCACCTCGATGGGCGCCAGCAGCACGAACTCGCCCTCGACATAGCCGACGGCCAGCGGCGCCGGCGTTGCACAGGCCGAAAGGAGCTGGGCCGCCAGCGGCAGCGCGCACAGGAAGCTCATGGCGTCGTCTCCGTGGCGGGGCCCTGTCCGGCCGGATGCCGGCGGCCGGCGCGCGCGGCCAGCATGGCGTCGAGGTTGCCGGTCACCACCGCGGCCACCTTGCCGGCCTCGGCCTCGCCGACGGCCTGCCAGCCCATGCGGCGCATGACCGGCTCGCGCCCGATGCGGAAATACACCACCTGGCCGATCAGCGAGAACACCGCCAGCTTGGCGCCCTCGCTTTCCGCCGGCTCGCCGGTGGCCAGCTCCCAGATGGCACACAAGCGCTTGTGCGTCGGCTCGAAGACGCCGGCATAGATGCGGTCGATGGTGGCGGACGGATGCGAAAGCTCGCGCAGCAGGAACTGCACGATCTCGCCGGCCTCGGGCCGCGCCACCAGAAAGGCGACGACGTGCCGGACCGCCGCGGCGAGCAGCGCCTGCGCGGCCTGCGGCGTCGCCGCCTCCTCCGGCCGACCGTCCGGATCGCCCATGGCCTGGGCGGCGATGGCGCGCACCGTGTCCACGATATGGTCGGCCACGGCCATGCGCAGCCCTTCCTTGCCGCCGAAATGATAGGCGATGGAGCCGATATTGGCGCTCGCCGCCGCCGCGATCTGGCGCGTGGAGGTGCCGTCGAAGCCCTGCCGGCCGAACAGCTCCAGCGCGGCGTGGACGAGAGCGGCCCGGGTGGCGTCGGCCCGGGTGGGATCGGCAGGAGGTGTGGGCGTGCGCCGGTCGGGTGGCCGGCTGTCGGTCGGGGTGATCATCGCTGCACTTTAATCAATCGAATGATTAAAGTCAAACCCGCTCCTGCCGACCTGCCGATGCCGGTCATTGCCCGGTTGATTTGCCGCCGCCGCCGCGCTTTATTCCGGCGCATGGCCAAGGAAATCGAGCGCAAGTTTCTGGTGCGGGACGGCTCATGGCGCGAGGCCGGCGAGGCCAGCGCCGCTTTCGTCCAGTTCTACATCGCCATCTCCTCCGACCGCTCGGTCCGGCTGCGCATCAGCGACGGCCGCGCCGCCCGGCTCACCTTGAAGTTCGGCTCCGACCTCTTCGAGCGCGACGAGTTCGAATACGAGGTGCCGCTCGACGACGCGCGCGAGATGATGAAGTTCGCCACCGGCCGCGTCATCCGCAAGACCCGCCACCATGTGCGCCATGGCGGCTACCTCTACGAGGTGGACGTGTTCGCCGACGCGCTGGAGGGGCTGGTGATCGCCGAGCTGGAGACGCCGGATGCGGTGCCCGACGCGCTGCTGCCGCCGTGGCTCGGGCGCGAGGTCACCGGCGACATGCGCTTTTCCAACGCCTCGCTGGCGCTGAACGGCTTTCCGGAACCCGCGCGGTGAGCGGGCGTCTGATCCATGCCGCCGTGATCGCGCGGCGGGGAGGATTTTGCCCATGACGGCGCCTGCCGACACCATGCTGGACCGTATCGGCCGCTGGCTGGCAGCCCGGCTCCAGGACGAATCCTCCGGCTACGAGCCCTATACGCCCTCCGACCCGGAGACGCTGCGCCGCGTGCTCCAGCCGGGCGACGTGCTTTTGGTGGAGGGCAACCAGAAGATCTCGGCCGCCATCAAATATCTTACCCAGTCCACATGGTCGCACGCCGCGCTCTATGTGGGCGATGCCCTGCCGGAGCCTGCCGACGGCTCGGAACGGCCGCGGCTGGTGGAGGTGACGCTGGGCGTCGGCTGCACGGCGGTGCCGCTGTCGCGTTACCGCACCTACAACACCCGCATCTGCCGGGCCAGCGGCCTGACGCCGGAGGACCGCGAGCGCATCGTTTCCTTCATGGTCGAGCGCATCGGCCTGCGCTACGACATGAAGAACATATTCGACATGCTGCGCTATTTCCTGCCCACGCCGCCGGTGCCGGTGCGCTGGCGCCGCCGCATGATCGCCTTCGGCTCGGGCGACCCGACGCGCGCCATATGCTCCACGCTGATCGCCCAGGCCTACGAGACCATCCGCTATCCGATACTGCCGGAGATCACCCGCGCGCCGGGCCGCGCCTCGGCCCAGTCGCGCTATTCGAGGCAGGAGATCCTGCATATCCGCCACTATTCGCTCTACACGCCGCGCGACTTCGACCTGTCGCCCTATTTCCGTGTGGTCAAGCCGACGCTGGAATACGGCTTCGACTACCGCGCCGTGGTGTGGGGCGACGATCCGCACATCAAGCAGGAACTGCCGGTGCCGCAACTGCCGCCGGCATCGGAAGGTGCGGGCGCCTGAAGGCTCAGCTATCTTCCTCGACGGCCTTGCGCCGCTGCAGCAGCCGTGCCGCCAGCCAGCAGGCCAGCGCCCAGGCGAACCCTGCGAACCAGCCGCCCAGCACGTCCGAAGGCCAGTGGACGCCCAGATAGATGCGGCTTGCGCCCACCAGCAGCGTGACGGCGACGGCCAGGCAAAGCACGTAGATGCGCGCCGCGCGGTCCTTCAGCGCCCGCGCCGCCAGCGAGCCGAGCGTCAGGAAGGTGACGGCCGACATCATGGCGTGGCCGCTGGGGAAGGAATAGGAGGTTTCGTTCATCAGATGCGGCACGAGCTCCGGCCGCGGCCGCTCGACGCCGAGCTTGAGCAGGGTGCCGAGCACCTGGCCGCCCGCCACCGCCGCCAGCATGAACAGCGCCGTGCGCGGCTGGCGCCGCACCAGGAAGTAGGCGACGACCGACACGGTCACCAGCGCCAGGATGCTGGTGCTGCCCAGGCTGGTGATGTCGCGCATGGCGCCGTTCAGCCAGTGCGGCCCCACCGGCGTGCCGAGATGGCCCGGCTCGCGCAGCGCCAGCAATATGTCGGTGTCGAAGGCGTGCGGCACGCCGTCGCGCGCCACCTCCGCCATTTCCACGAAGCCCCACAGGCAGCCCGCCGCAATCAGCCCGGCCAGCAGCAGCGAAAACTCGATGCGGGCGATCAGCGCCGCCACGCCTTGCCTCATGACTGCTCTCCCGCGCGTCGAACCGGACAGGCTATCTGCCGCCGAAATAAGGCCCGAGCGTGATCAGGGCCACCGACGCGACGGCCAGCAGCACACCCGAGGCCTGCAGCGCGCCGAGGCGCTCGCCGTAGAAGGCCAGCGCCACCGCATTCACGGCCACGAGCTGGATCACCGCCGACAGGCTGAAGGAGATCGACATGCCGAACTCGCGGATGAGGCGCAGCATGATGAGGTTGCCCAGCGAATAGAGCGCCAGCGTCAGCACGATCTTGCCGAAGCTCGGCGCCAGCCCCCATTGCTTGGCCGCCACGGCCGCCAGCAGGAAGATCACGGTGGACAGGCCAAGCTGCCCCAAGCCCCAGACGCTCACCTTCTCCCCCCTTCCTGAAACTGTGCCGGTCGCCGGCCTTGTTTCCGAACCGCCGGGCAAGGTCAAGGGCGGTGCGCGTCAATTGCGCAGGCGGTAGCCGGTGCGGAAGATCCAGCCGACCACGGCCACGCAGATCAGCAGGAACAGCACCGTCATGCCCAGGCTGATGCCGACCGGAACGTCCGCCTTGCCGAAGAAGGCCCAGCGGAAGCCGCTGACGAGATAGACGACCGGATTGAACAGCGTGATGGTGCGCCACACGCCGGGCAGCATGTCGATGGAATAGAAGGAGCCGCCCAGGAAGGTCAGCGGCGTGACCACCAGCAGCGGCACGAGCTGCAACTGCTCGAAATTCGCCGCCCATATGCCGATGATGAAGCCGAACAGGGAAAAGGTGACGGCCGTCAGCACCAGGAAGCCGATCATCCAGAAGGGATGCTCGATGTGCAGCGGCACGAACAGCGAGGCGGTGGCCAGGATGATGAGGCCGATGGCCACCGACTTGGTGGCGGCCGCGCCGACATAGGCGGCCACGATCTCCAGATAGGAGACGGGCGCCGAAAGCAGCTCGAAGATGGTGCCGACGAATTTCGGGAAGTAGATGCCGAAGGAGGCGTTGGAGATGGACTGCGTCAGCAGCGACAGCATGATGAGGCCCGGCACGATGAACGCGCCGTAGCTGACGCCGTCGATCTCGGTGATGCGCGAGCCGATCGCCGCGCCGAACACGACGAAATACAGCGAGGTGGAGATGACGGGGGAGACCACGCTTTGCAGCAAGGTGCGCAGCGTGCGCGCCATCTCCACCTTGTAGATGGCCCAGATGGCCCGGGGGTTGGCCGCGCGGGGGTTCATGGCTCTTTCCTCACCAGGTTGACGAAGATTTCCTCCAGCGAGCTTTTCTGCGTTTCGAGGTCGCGGAAGGCGATGCCGGCGCCGTCGAGGTCGCGCATCAGCGAGGCGACGCCGGGGCGCTCCGCCTGGTCGTCATAGACATAGGTCAGCGCCGCGCCGTCCGGCGAAAGCTCAAGCCCGTAGGGGGCCAGCGTTTCGGGAATGGCGGAAAGCGGGCTGCGCAGTTCCAGCCGCAGCTCCTTGCGGCCGAGCTTGCGCATCAGCTCGCTCTTCTCCTCCACTAGGATGATCTCGCCGCGGTTGATGACGCCGACGCGGTCGGCCATCTCCTCGGCCTCCTCGATGTAGTGGGTGGTCAGGATGATGGTGACGCCCTTGTCGCGCAGGCGCCGCACCATCGCCCACATGTCCTTGCGCAGTTCCACGTCCACGCCCGCCGTCGGCTCGTCCAGGAACAGTATCCGCGGCTCGTGCGCCAGCGCCTTGCCGATCATGACGCGCCGCTTCATGCCGCCCGAAAGCGTGATGATCTTGGCGTCGCGCTTGTCCCACAGCGATAGGTCCGTCAGCACCTGGTCGACGAAGGCCGGGTTGGCCGGCTTGCCGAACAGGCCGCGGCTGTAGGCCAGCGCCGAGCGCACCGTCTCGAACGCTTCCACCGTCAGCTCCTGCGGCACCAGGCCGATCAGGCTGCGCGCGGCGCGGTAGTCTCTCGCGATGTCGTGGCCATCCACCGTCACCTGCCCGGTCGAGCGGTTGACGATGCCGCAGACGATGGAGATCAGCGTCGTCTTGCCGGCGCCGTTGGGGCCGAGCAGCGCGAAGATCTCGCCGCGGCGGATGTCGAGATTGATTTCCTTCAGCGCCTGGAAGCCCGACGCATAGGTCTTGGAGACGCCGGAAATGGAAAGAACTGGCTGCATGGCCGGGGCTTCGCAAAAAGATTTTCGGGAAAGGCGGGTGTCTTTGAAACGAACGCTTTGTGCTGCACAAATGTCGTCCGGCGCAAGGGGAGTCAATGCGGCTGCTGACATCTCTGGCCACTGGCCGCCATTGGTTCCCGCATTGCCGGTCGGGGCCGGAACGGGGCCGGAACGGGAACGAACCGCGGCCGGTGGAGTTTGAAGCTCTCGGAGACCGACATCACGATGAGGGAAGACATGCCGAAGATTCTGCCGGCCGCCGCCGCCGTCCTGCTGGCTTTCGCCCTGGCCGGAGGCGAGGCGCTCGCCCAGGCGCGCGACAAGGCGCCGCCTCAGGACGCCAGGAAGCTGTCCGAAATCATCGCCAGGGTCGAGCAGCGGCCCGACTTCCGCTACATATCGGAGGTCGAGTGGGACGACGGCGGCTACGACGTGACCTACTACACCGGCGACAACGCCAAGGTCGAAATCAAGTTCGATCCGGTGACGGGCGAGACCAAGCCGTTGCGGTAGGCCGCGCCCGGGCCCGCGGGATTTTCAAGCCTCGCTGGACTTTCAAAAGGTCTCTCAGCCCTTGGCCTGCGCTTCCACCAGCACCGGCTTGTCGCTGTAGAGGTCCGGGAACAGCCGCCTGAGCGCCTCGACCTTCGGCAGGTCGTTGTAGACGATGTAGGGATAGGTCGGGTTCCGCTCGAGGAAGTCCTGATGGTAGGCCTCGGCCGGATAGAAGGCGCGGCCTTCCTCCAGCGTGGTCACGATCGGCTCGCCGAACGCCTTGGCCTTGCCGAGCTGGGCGATGTAGCTCTGCGCGATCTTCTTCTGCGCCTCGTCGGCGGTGAAGATGGTGGAGCGGTATTGGGTGCCGTGGTCCGACCCCTGGTAGTTCAGCTCCGTCGGGTTGTGCGCCACCGAGAAATAGATCTGCAGCAGCTTGCCATAGGTGATCCTGGAGGGATCGTAGGTGATCTCCACAGATTCGGCGTGGCCGGTTGTGCCGGTGCCGACGGTCTCGTAATGCGCGGTTTCCTGCGCGCCGCCGGCATAGCCGGAGACGGCGTTCCGCACGCCCCTGACATGCTGGAACACGCCCTGCACGCCCCAGAAGCAGCCGCCGGCGAACACCGCCTTGCCGCTGCCCTCGCCGGGCTTCTCGTCCAGCGCCGGCGGCGGGATGTTCACCGCGTCCTCCGCCGCCGAGGCCGGCATCTGCCACGGCGCGAATGCGGCGCCCGAAAGCGCCAGTGCCGCGAATACGCCCGCCGCCAGTACCGGCCCGCGCCTGCTGCCGAAGATCGCTGTGCTCATCACGGCCTCCATGTCCTTCGCCGCGCCGACTATAGGACGGCCGCGTCCTCGCACGCGCCTCACAATCTCGTGCATCGGCGCATGCATTGTCGCGGGCGCCCGGCGCCCCGCGATCTGCTTGCCGCCGCACCCGGCCCCTGCTAAAGCCCGCGCCCATGACCACACCGCTCGACCACATCCGCAACTTCTCCATCGTCGCCCATATCGACCATGGCAAGTCCACGCTCGCCGACCGCCTCATCCAGATGACCGGCGGCCTCGACACGCGCGAGATGGCCGGCAAGGAGCAGGTGCTCGACAACATGGACATCGAGAAGGAGCGCGGCATTACCATCAAGGCGCAGACCGTGCGCCTGAACTACCGCGCCAAGAACGGCGAGGACTACATCCTCAACCTCATCGACACGCCCGGCCATGTCGACTTCGCCTACGAGGTGTCGCGCTCGCTCGCCGCCTGCGAGGGCTCGCTTCTGGTGGTGGACGCCAGCCAGGGCGTCGAGGCGCAGACGCTCGCCAACGTCTACCAGGCCATCGACAACGACCACGACATCGTCGTGGTGCTGAACAAGATCGACCTGCCCGCCGCCGAGCCCGAGCGCGTCAAGGAGCAGGTCGAGGAGGTGATCGGCATCGACGCCTCCCAGGCCGTGATGATCTCGGCCAAGACCGGCATCGGCATCGAGGACGTGCTGGAGGCCATCGTCCA
>DAOKZN010000099.1:0-7868 GCA_035325625.1 Mesorhizobium sp.
GGCTGTTCAGGCACCGCAACGGCACCAGCCTGCGCGAGGAGATCGCCGACGCGCTCGCCGAGACCGAAGGCGGCGCCGAATCCTTCTCGCCCGGCGAGCGCGCCATGCTCAACAACATCCTGCGGCTGCGCGAGGTGCGCGTCGAGGACGTGATGGTGCCGCGCGCCGACATCGAGGCGGTGGAGATCGGCACGAAGCTCGGCGATCTGCTGGGCGTCTTCGAATCCTCCGGCCATTCGCGCATGCCGGTCTATGCCGAAACGCTGGACGACCCGCGCGGCATGGTCCACATCCGCGACGTGCTTGCCCACATCAACCGCGTCGCCCGCGTCAAGAAGGGGCGTGCCAGCCGCAAGGCGCCGGCCGCGACCGAGCTCGACCTGACGCGGGTCGATCTTTCGCGCACCATCGGCGAGCTCGATCTCATCCGCCCGGTGCTGTTCGTGCCGCCCTCCATGCTGGCTTCCGACCTGATGGGGCGCATGCAGGCCACCCGCACCCAGATGGCGCTGGTCATCGACGAGTATGGCGGCACCGACGGCCTGGTCTCGCTGGAAGACATCGTCGAGATGGTGGTGGGCGACATCGAGGACGAGCACGACGAGGACGAGCCGATGATCACGCGCATTGGCGACGGCGTGTTCGTGGTCGACGGCAAGGCCGAGATCGACGACGTGGCCAGGATGATCGGCGAGGATTTCGCAGCCGGCGAGCATGGCGAATCCGTCGACACCATCGGCGGCATGATCTTCAACACGCTGGGCCGTGTTCCCGCCCGCGGGGAGGTGGTGCAGGCCATTCCCGGCTTCGAGTTCCATGTGCTCGACGCCGACCCGCGCCGCGTCAAGCGCGTGCGCATCGTGCAGAGCCAGAAGGCCGGCCGCCGCCGTTCCGCCACCCGTGCCGAGCAGGCGTGAGGGCCGCTGCGGAACCACGCGGCCTGTTTGGTGACGCCGGCTCAAGCTGCTAAAACCGCACCCGGCGATCAGCCACCTGATTCGCGGGATGCGGGAGCCCGATGCAGCGCCTTGCCGGCCGTATAATTCTGCTGTGGGGTTGGCAGCGGGCATTCGTAGCCTTTCTGGCGGGCGCGCTGGCCGTGCTCGGCCAGGCCCCCTTCGATTTCTTCGCCGCCTGTTTCGTTTCCTTCCCCGTGCTGGTGCTGCTGCTCGACGGCGCGACGGCCGAACCCGGCGCCGGGCCGCTCGGGCGCCTGAAGCCGGCCTTCGCGGTGGGCTGGTGGTTCGGCTTCGGCTATTTCCTCGCCGGCCTGTGGTGGATCGGCGGCGCGCTGCTGGTCGAGGCCGACAGCTTCGCCTGGGCCATGCCGCTGGCCGTGGTCGGCATCCCGCTGATGCTCGCCTTCTTCTACGGCTTCGCCGCGGCGGTCGCGCGGCTGATGTGGAGCGACGGCATCGGCCGCATCGCCGCCGTCGCCTTCGGCTTCGCGCTGGCCGAATGGCTGCGCGGCTTCCTGTTCACCGGCTTTCCTTGGAATGCCGTCGGCTATGCCGCGATGCCGGTGCCGCTGATGATGCAGGCCGTTTCGCTGGTGGGCATGAACGGCATGAACGCGCTGGCCGTCTTTGTCTTCGCCATGCCCGCCCTGCTTGCCGGGAGCCGCCACCTGCGGCTCGGCGCGGCGCTGGCGGTGCTGATCGTGGCGGCCGATCTCGGCTTCGGCTATCTGCGGCTGGCGGCGCCGGAGCCGCCCGCATCCCGCCATCTCGACGTCCGCATCGTCCAGCCCTCGGTCGACCTGTCGGAGAAGTGGGACGCCTCGGTGCGCGACCGCATCTTCGCTACCATGCTGGCGCTGTCCTCCGAACCGCCGCAGAGGGGCGACGAGAAGCCGCAGCTCGTCCTGTGGCCGGAAACGGCGGTGCCGTTCCTGTTCACGGAGCGGCCGGAGGCGCTGACCGCCATCGGCAACATGCTGTCGGACGGCCGGATGCTGCTTGCCGGCGCCATCCGCGAGGAGAGCGCGGCGACCGCGGGGGGAGAAGCGCGCTACTACAACTCCGTCGTCGCCATCGACGACAAGGGCGAGATCGTCGACGCGGTGGACAAGGTGCATCTGGTCCCCTTCGGCGAATATCTGCCTTTCGAGCGCCTGCTCTCCCGCCTGGGCATAGAGCAGTTCGTGGCGGGGCCGATGTCGCTTTCGGCGGGCAGTAGCCGCCATTTGGTGACGCTTCCGGGTGGCATCCGGGCGGCCCTGTTCGTCTGTTATGAAGTCATCTTTCCCCAATTGGTGGGAGTTGACGTAGCGTCAGGCGAGCTTATTGTGAACGTCACGAACGACGCATGGTTCGGCGACACGCCCGGCCCGTATCAGCACTTCAGGCAGGCTCAGGTTCGCGCAGCGGAAAACGGGCTGCCGCTGTTGCGGGCGGCCAACAACGGCATTTCCGCCGTCGTGGATTCCCGGGGACGTGTTGTCGATGCTTTGACGATCGATGCGAGGGGGGTGATCGATGTGCGTGTGCCGATTGGGGTGCGGGACGGCGTTTCGGCCGGTCGACGGAGCATCAACGGCTTCGCCATAATGATCCTGCTGGCCGCGACGGCACTGGTCGCGATCGTCGGAGCGAAGCTGCGGATGAATTGACAGCCTATATATTAGAAACTCATATTGCAGGCGCTGGAAATCGGCGAGGACGGCGGCCTGTTGCACGAGGGTGTGGCCGCCGCCTTTCGTTCGAGCCCAATAACACAAGAAGCCGGAACAATTCGGCGAGGAAAATATGGCTGAAGACAACAAGAAGAAACCGAACCCGATCGACACGCATGTCGGGAGCCGCATCCGGCTCAGGCGCAATATGCTGGGCATGAGCCAGGAAAAACTGGGCGAGAGCCTAGGCATCACGTTCCAGCAGATCCAGAAATACGAGAAGGGCACCAACCGGGTGGGCGCCAGCCGCCTCCAGGCCATCGCTTCGATCCTGGGCGTGCCGGTGGCGTTCTTCTTCGAGGACGCGCCCGGCCAGGAACCGGCCGGAAACCGCGGCTTCGCCGAAGACAGTTCCATGGCCTACGCCGCCGAATTCTGCTCGACCACGGAGGGGCTGCAGCTCAACCGCGCCTTCGTGCGGATCACCGATCCCAAGGTGCGCCGCAGGATCATCGATCTCGTGAAAACCCTCTCCGACGAGGAAGGCGACTAAAAAAGCCTTTCGGCGTCGGAGCCGTTCGCGGGCAGGAAATCGCGCCCGGGGCCGGGGTTGCGTGCCGGGCATGTCGTGCTGCGAACTTGCCGGGAAAGAATCTTCCCGGCGGGGCCCGGATTCGAGAGGCCCGGCCGGAGGGCCCGCTTGACGAAACCGGCGCGGCGCGGCTAACACGTTGCCCGCCAGGATCGGCCGGAGGCCGATCGCCTTCAAGAGGGGACACCCGTGACGCGGCAAAACTATCTCTTCACCTCGGAATCCGTGTCCGAGGGCCATCCCGACAAGGTTTGCGACCGCATCTCCGACGAGATCGTCGATCTGGTCTACCGCGAGGCGCGCAAGACCGGCATGGACCCCTGGAAAGTGCGTGTCGCCTGCGAGACGCTGGCCACCACCAATCGCGTCATCATCGCCGGCGAGGTCCGGGTCCCGGAAACGCTGCTGAAGAAGGACAAGGACGGCAAGGTCCTCGAGGACGCGGCCGGCCATCCCGTCGTCAATCCGTCCAAGTTCCGTTCCGTGGCGCGCAAGGCCATCCGCGACATCGGCTACGAGCAGAACGGCTTCCACTGGAAGACCGTCAAGATCGACGTGCTGCTGCACGGCCAGTCGCCCGACATCGGCCAGGGCGTCGACAACGCCGCCGACCGCCAGGGCGAGGAGGGAGCGGGCGACCAGGGCATCATGTTCGGCTATGCCTGCCGCGAGACGCCCGACCTGATGCCGGCGCCGATCTACTACAGCCATAAGATCCTCGAAGTTCTTGCCGCCGCCCGCCACAAGGGCGAGGGCGAGGTCGCCCGTCTCGGCCCCGACGCCAAGAGCCAGGTGACGGTGCGCTACATCGACGGCAAGGCGGCGGAAGTCACCCAGATCGTGCTTTCCACCCAGCATCTGGACGACAGCTGGGATTCGAAGAAGGTGCGCCAGGTGGTCGAGCCCTATATCCGCGAGGCGCTGGGCGAGCTGAAGATCGCGCCGGACTGCAACTGGTACATCAACCCGACGGGCAAGTTCGTCATCGGCGGGCCGGACGGCGACGCGGGCCTGACCGGCCGCAAGATCATCGTCGACACCTATGGCGGCGCGGCGCCGCATGGCGGCGGCGCCTTCTCCGGCAAGGACACCACCAAGGTGGACCGCTCGGCCGCCTATGCGGCGCGCTACCTGGCCAAGAACGTGGTGGCGGCCAAGCTTGCCGACCGCTGCACCATCCAGCTTGCCTACGCCATCGGCGTGGCCCAGCCGCTGTCCATCTATGTGGATCTGCACGGCACAGGCAGGGTCGACCCGGCGACGCTGGAGCGGGCGCTGCGCGAGGTCATGGACCTGTCGCCCAGCGGCATCCGCCGGCATCTCGACCTGAACCGGCCCATCTACGCCAAGACCTCCGCCTACGGCCATTTCGGCCGCAAGCCGGGCCGCGACGGCTCCTTCTCCTGGGAGAAGACCGATCTGGTCAAGGCGATCCGGGATGCGGTCTCGCGGGAAGAGGCGCTCGCCGCCTGACCGCGAATCCATGGCATCCGAGACAAGGCGCAGCCGGGCGAGAGAGGCTTTCTTCGGCCGCCGGCACGGCAAGACGGTGCGTCCGCAGCAGGCGGTCGCGCTGCAGGCCGGGCTCGCCCGCTATCGTCTCGATCTTTCCGTGGCGCCGCCGGCCGACCTGACCGGATTGTTTTCGGCGCATGTGTCGGAGGTGCGGCTGGAGATCGGCTTCGGCGGCGGCGAGCATCTCCTGCACGAGGCCGCCGCGCATCCGGGCATCGGCTTCATCGGCGTCGAGCCCTTCGTCAACGGCATGGCCAAGCTGATGCGGGCGCTGGAACCGCAGCCGCTTCCCAATCTGCGCGTCTACGACGACGACGCCGTGCGCCTGTTGGATTGGCTGCCGCCGGCCTCGCTCGCCGGCATCGACCTTCTCTATCCCGATCCGTGGCCCAAGAAGCGCCACTGGAAGCGGCGCTTCGTCGGGCAGGCCAACCTCGACCGCTTCGCGCGGGCATTGAGGCGCGGCGGCCGCTTCCGCTTCGCCTCCGACATCGACGGCTACGTCAACTGGACCCTGCAGCATTGCCGCGCCCACGGCGCCTTCGAATGGCAGGCGCAGGAGGCCGCCGACTGGCACCGCCCCTATGAAGGCTGGCCGGGAACCCGCTACGAGGCCAAGGCCCTGCGCGAGGGCCGGCGTCCGGCCTACCTGACTTTCGTCAGAACCTGAGCGGACAACCGCTGCCCGCCGCCCTGTGCGCAATGCCCGGGGGCGCGGTTGACAAGCTGTCGCACCCCACGCTTATCTGTCATCCGACCGCACCGCCTCGGCTCCCCTGAAACGATGTGGAAGATGAAGCGATGTGGAAGAACGCCGGCGACCACGAGCGCCGCACACCGTCTGCGTCCGCAGGCGCAGAAAGATTGTACCGGAGGAGGAAGTCCCATGCGCAAGCTGCTGTTCACCGTCGCCGCCGTCGCCGTGCTGGCGGCCGGCAATGCCTTTGCCGCCGAATACAAGATCATGGCGCCGGCCGCGCCCGGCGGCGGCTGGGACCAGACGGCGCGCACCATGCAGACCGTCCTGCAGGATGAAAAGATCGCCGACAGCGTGCAGGTCAACAACGTGCCGGGCGCCGGCGGCACCATCGGCCTCGCCCAGTTCGTCAACCAGGCCAAGGGCGACCCCTCGCAGCTCATCGTCGGCGGCTACGTCATGGTGGGCGCCATCCTCACCAACGCCTCGCCGGTCACCCTCGACCAGGTGACGCCCATCGCCCGCCTCACCGGCGAATACGAGGCGCTGGTCGTGCCCGCCGCCTCCGACATCAAGGACCTGGCCGGGCTGGTGGAGAAGCTCAAGGCCGATCCCGGCTCCGTTTCCTGGGGCGGCGGCTCGGCCGGCGGCACCGACCACATCACCGCCGGGCTGATCGCCAAGGCCGTCGGCGTCGATCCGACCAAGGTCAACTACATCGCCTTTGCCGGCGGCGGCGAGGCGCTGGCGGCCATCCTCGGCGGCCAGGTCACCGCCGGCATCTCCGGCTATGGCGAGTTCGAATCGCAGATCAAGGCGGGCCAGCTCCGCATCATCGGCATCTCCAGCGACGAGCGGGTCGAGGGCATCGACGCCCCGACCTTCAAGGAAGCCGGCGTCGACGTGGCGATCCAGAACTGGCGCATGGTTGCCGCGGCGCCCGGCATCACCGACGAGCAGAAGGCCGCCATCGGCGCCGACATCGAAAAGATGGCGAAGTCGAAGTCGTGGCAGGATGCGCTCGCCGCCAAGGGCTGGGCCGACACCTATCTGGCCGGCGACGACTTCAAGGCGCAGCTTGCCGAGGACGTCTCCGCCACCACCGCTATCCTGAAAGACGTCGGCCTCGTCAAATGAGCGCCGACGGCCCGTCGCCCGTCCGGCGCGGCCCCGACCGGCCGGCCCTGGTCATCGCGGCCGCGCTGGCCGTCGTCGCGGTGGTCATCGCCTGGAGCACGGCCAACATGGGCGGCGCCGGCGCCTATTCGCGCGTCGGCCCCACCGCCTTTCCCTACGCGATCGCGGCGGTGCTGTTCATCCTGGCGGTCTGGACCGCGTTCGCCGCGGTGCGCAACGACTTTCCCGAGCGCGAGCCGCAGAAGGTCGGGCCCGTCATGTGGATCGTCGGCGGCCTCGCCGCGCAGATGCTGCTGCTGCACGCCGCCGGCTTCTCGATCGCCACGGGGCTGCTTTTCGCGGCCACCGCGCGCGGCTTCGGCCGCGGCCCGCTGTGGCTGACGGTGCCGGTCGGCATCGTCTTGTCCCTCGTCGTCTGGGTGATCTTCTCCAAGGGGCTGCAATTGTCGCTGCCGGCAGGGCCGCTGGAGCGGCTGCTGTAATCGCGAAGGGGTGAGGCATGGAAACATTCGCCCTTCTGGCGCAGGGCTTCCTGGTCGCCCTGGAGCCGACCAACCTGCTCTACGCGCTGATCGGCGTCACGCTCGGCACCGCCGTGGGCGTGCTGCCCGGCATCGGCCCGGCGCTCACCGTCGCGCTGCTGCTGCCCGTCACCTACAAGCTCGATCCCGCCGGCTCGCTCATCATGTTCGCCGGCATCTACTATGGTGGCATGTATGGCGGCTCCACCACCTCCATCCTGCTCAACACGCCGGGGGAAAGCGCTTCCATCGTCACCGCGCTGGAAGGCAACAAGATGGCCCGCAAGGGCAGGGGCGGCCCGGCGCTGGCCACCTCGGCCATCGGCTCCTTCGTCGCCGGCCTGATCGCCACCATGGGCCTGGCGCTGATCGCGCCGTGGATCGTGAAGTTCGCGCTCTCCTTCGGGCCGGCCGAATATTTCGCGCTGATGGTGCTGGCCTTCATGACCGTCTCGGCCGCCTTCGGCGATTCGACCCTACGCGGCCTGACCGCCCTGTTCATCGGGCTCGCGCTCGGCCTGATCGGCATCGACCTGCAGACCGGCCAGGCGCGGCTGGCCTTCGGCATTCCCGACCTGCTCGACGGCATCGAGGTGACGACGCTGGCGGTGGCCCTGTTCGCCATCGGCGAGACGCTGAGCGTGGCCGCCTCGCACGCCAGCGGCGAGGAACGCATCGAGCCGGTCAAGGGCTCGGTATGGATGAACAGGGAAGACTGGGCGCGCTCGTGGAAGCCCTGGCTGCGCGGCACGGCGATCGGCTTCCCGATCGGCGCCATGCCGGCCGGCGGCG
>DAOKZN010000100.1:0-7821 GCA_035325625.1 Mesorhizobium sp.
GGCCACGAGCCGGAACTGAGGCACCATCACGACCTGCTGCTGGCCAATTGCGTGGCGCAGTCGGAGGCGCTGATGAAGGGCCGCACGCTGGAAGAGGCGCGCGCCCAGATGCTGGCCAAGGGCATGAAGGAGGAAGAGGTCGGCAGGGTCGCCCCGCACCGTGTCTTTTCGGGCAACCGTCCTTCCGTGACCATCCTCTATGACAAGCTCGACCCTCGCATGCTGGGGCGGCTGATTGCCCTTTACGAACACAGGGTATTCGTGGAAGGAACGCTTTACGACATCAACTCCTTCGACCAGTGGGGCGTTGAACTGGGCAAGGAGCTGGCGACCAGCCTGTTGCCCGTCGTGGAAGGCAAGCAGGATGCCGGAAACAGGGATGCCTCCACCGCCGGGCTGGTGGGACATATCCACCGGTTGCGTGGGGCGAGATAGACGGGAGCGGGCGGCTTGGCGGGCATCAAGGGCGCGGGGATCAAGGGTATTCTCTTCGACAAGGACGGTACCCTTGTCGATTTCAACTCGACCTGGTTCGGGATCGCCCACCTGATGGCGATGGAGGCGGCCGAAGGCGATCGCGGCCGCGCCGACGAGCTGCTGCTGGTGGCCGGCCTCGACTTCGCCGCCGGGCGCTTCAAGCCGGATTCGATCTTCGCAGCCGGCACCAACATGGACATTGTCGAGCTCTGGTTCCCGCATTTGCCGGCGGTCGCGCAGAAGGAGGCGCTGGCGCGCTTCGACCGCATCACCGCCGAGCAAGGGGCGGCCATGGCGGTGCCGCTGCCGGGCATGGCCCAGACGCTGGCGGCCCTGCATTCCACTCCCTACAGGCTGGGTCTGGCCACCAACGATTCGACGGCGGGAGCGGAGAGAACGCTGGCGGCGCTCGGCTTCGCCCAGCTCTTCGATGCCGCCTACGGCTACGACGCGGTCGCCAACCCCAAGCCGGCGCCCGACACGATCGTCGCCTTCTGCGACCTCACCGGACTGAAACCTTCCGAGATCGCCATGGTGGGCGACAACCGCCACGACCTGGAGATGGCGCGCGCCGGCGGCTGCGGCCTGGCGGTCGGCGTGCTCTCGGGCACCGGCACGCGCGAGTCGCTGGCGCCGATGGCCGATGTCGTGCTGGACTCGGCGGTCGATCTGCCCGCCTATCTGGCCGACCGGCGATAGCTGTCCGATCCCGGGCAGGGCGATCGCACGCGATGCGATCCTGCCTGCCGCCGGGGCCCCGCTTGCAAACCGTCCTGCCGCCTGTAAACTTCGGGCGGGGAGAACACGCAGACACGCGATGTCTCGTGCGGTACCGATATGTTGGCAGGGCACAATCCCTATCTGGTCGCGCTCTCGGTGGCGATCGCGATCGTCGGGGGCTATACGGGCTTCGGGCTGGCGGCTCGCGTGCGCAGCGCGCCGGGTGAGAACAGCCGGCTTCTACTGGCAAG
The DNA here is from genome assembly GCA_035325625.1 of Mesorhizobium sp. Classification (GTDB taxonomy): domain Bacteria; phylum Pseudomonadota; class Alphaproteobacteria; order Rhizobiales; family Rhizobiaceae; genus Mesorhizobium. The sequence continues at coordinate 1,449 of DAOKZN010000100.1, forward strand.
CGCGGCGCTGTTTCTGGCCGTCGGCATCTGGACCATGCATTTCATCGGCGTGATGGCCGCGCCCATTCCATCCGATGCGGTCTATCTCGTGCTGCCGACCATCGTCTCGTTCCTGATCTGCGTGCTGGTGGTCGGCCTGTCGCTGTTCTTCGTGTCGTTCGGCGAGCCGTCCGAGCCGCGCGTCCTTGCCGCAGCCCTGCTGCTTGGGGCCGGCATCGTGTCGATGCACTATGTCGGCGTGCACGGCCTGGCCGGCGACTTCCATGTGGAGCACAGCCCCGCCATCGTCGCGTTCGCCGTGCTGATCGCCGTGGGCGCCGGCTATGGCGGCCTGCACATCTTCCTGGCCCGGCACGGCGGCGCAAGGCTCGTGCTCAGCGCCATCGCCTTCGCCATCGCCGTCTCCGGAATGCACTATACCGCCATGTACGGCATGCATTTCGTGCCCGGCGGCCACGATGCGCACATGATGGCCGGGCCCGCCGCCTCGCCGCAGATCATGGCCCTGATCGTGGTGCTGCTGTGCTTCCTCATCGTCGCCGGCTTCCTGCTGTTTCTCGTGCCCGAATCGCGCGTGCGGGAGGGGGCCAGCCCGAATGATGCCGACGCCGCCGAGCTTTCCGACGAACCCATGCCCGCCGAAGCGGGGGCGCCGGCCTGGACGGGCGCCGCGCAAGCGCAGGCGGCCTTGCCCCTGCGCGGGCTGGGAAGGCCGCGCGTCGCCCCGGTCCCGCGCATGCCGGTGGAGGCGGCCGACGGCGTCCATTTCATCGACACCGCGCAGGTGCGGAGCATTCGCGCCGACGCGCACTACACGCGCGTCCACGACGGCAGCCGCGAGCGCATGTGCCCCTGGTCCATCTCGCAGGCCGAGACGCAGCTCGACCCGTCGGTCTTCGTCCGGGTCCACCGGTCGCACATCGTCGCCATTCCGCACGTCGTGCTGATCCGCAAGGAAGGCGACGGCGCCGTGGTGGAGCTGGACGGCCCCATGCCGCATCTCGTGCCCGTCAGCCGTGCCAAGATCGCCGAGTTGCGCGCCCGGCTCGGCCTGGTGTCCCGGCATCACGCCTCATCGCCGCCGGAAGGTCAGTCGGTCTGACGCAGTTCGTGCGGCAAAAACCGCATTTCATGTGAAATCCTGCTGTTCGTGCCGCGCCCGCGGCGGTGCGCTTGCGCGCCAGTCATTGGCGGAACACCCTTGGCCGCAAGTCCGACCGAGCTGAAACCAAAAACAATCTGCCGGCGGACGCGGAGGAGAAGCATATGATTCCGGGACCGTTCACCTATCATCGTCCGGGCAGCGTGGCCGATGCTGTCAAGCTGCTTGCCGATTTCGGCGATTCCGCCAGGCCGCTTGCCGGCGGCCACAGCCTCGTCCCCATGATGAAACTGAGGCTGGCGACGCCGGACCACCTGGTCGACCTGCACGACATTGCCGACCTGAAGGGCATCGAGCGGCAGGGCGGCCGCATCGTCATCGGCGCCATGACGACCCAGCACGATCTGCTCGCCTCGCAGGAGATCGCATCCTCCCTGCCGATCATGCACGAGGCCGCGTTGCAGATCGCCGACCCGCAGGTGCGCTACCGCGGCACGCTCGGCGGCAACGTCGCCAATGGCGATCCGGGCAACGACATGCCCGCGCTGATGATGACGCTGGGCGCCGACTACGAGCTGCAAGGGCCGGACGGCATCCGCACCATCGCCGCGCGCGACTTCTACCAGGGTGCCTATTTCACCGCGCTGGAGCCGGGCGAGATCTTGACCTCGGTTTCCGTGCCGGTGCCGCCGGCCGGTCACGGCCATGCCTACGAGAAGCTGAAGCGCAAGGTCGGCGACTATGCCACCGCGGCCGCGGCCGTGGTGCTGACCATGGACGGCGGCAAGGTCGCCTCGTGCTCGATCGGCCTCACCAATCTTTCGGAGACGCCGCTGCTGGCCGAGGATGCCGCGCAGGCGGTGATCGGCACGAGCCTGGACGAGGCCGCGCTGAAGAAGGCGGCCGATGCCGCCAGGGCGATCATGGAACCGGCCGGCGACGGGCGCGGCCCCGCCGAATACCGAACCTATGTCGGCGGCGTGATGGTCGTGCGGGCGCTGAAGCGCGCCGCCGCGCGCGTGGCCTGAGGGAGGCCTGAGGGAGGAAAGCACATGGCCCAGGCAAAAAAGACCCAGGTCAGCATGAAGGTGAACGGCGTCGAGGTCGAAGGGCTGGTCGAGCCGCGCACCCTGCTCGTCCACTTCATCCGCGAGAACCTGCAGCTCACCGGCACCCATATCGGCTGCGAGACGACGCATTGCGGCGCCTGCACCGTGGACATGGACGGCATGTCGGTGAAGAGCTGCACGGTCTTTGCAGTGCAGGCCGACGGCGCCGAGATCACCACCATCGAGGGCATGGCCAGTCCCGACGGCACGCTGTCGGCGCTGCAGGAAGGCTTCCGCATGATGCACGGCCTGCAATGCGGCTTCTGCACCCCGGGCATGATCGTGCGCGCCCACCGTCTGCTCCAGGAAAACCCGGACCCGACCGAGGAGGAAATCCGCCTCGGCATTTCCGGCAACCTGTGCCGCTGCACCGGCTACCAGAACATCGTCAAGGCCATCCGGTACGCGGCGGCCAAGATCAACGGCACCGAGTTCAAGGAGGCCGCGGAATGAACGACATGACCCCCACGCGCGAGCAGCGCGAAGCGAAGCTGGAAGGCCTGGGCTGCAGGCGGAAGCGGGTGGAGGACGTCCGCTTCACGCAGGGGCGCGGCAATTATGTGGACGACCTGAAGCTGCCGGGCATGCTGCATGGCGACTTCGTGCGCTCGCCCCATGCCCATGCGCGGGTGAAATCGATCGACAAGGAGGCCGCGCTGAAGGTGCCCGGCGTGCTGGCGGTGCTGACGGCGGAGGACCTGAAGGGCGTCAACCTCGCCTGGATGCCGACGCTGGCCGGCGACGTGCAGATGGTGCTGGCCGACGGCAAGGTGCTGTTCCAGGGCCAGGAGGTCGCCTTCGTGGTGGCCACCGACCGCTACGCGGCCGACGACGGCATCAACGCCGTCGAGGTCGAATACGAGGCGCTGCCGGTGCTGGTCGATCCCTTCCGTGCCATGGACGCGGATGCGCCCGTGCTGCGCGAGGACATCAAGGACAAGAAGGAGGGCGCCCACGGCCCCCGCAAGCACCACAACCACATCTTCGAGTGGACGGTCGGCGACAAGGACCTCACCGACGCGGCCTTCCGCAAGGCGGAAGTGACCATCAAGGAATTGATCTCCTACCAGCGCGTTCACCCCTCGCCGCTGGAAACCTGCCAGTGCGTCTGCTCCTTCGACAAGGTCAAGGGCGAGCTGAGCATCTGGGGCACCTTCCAGGCGCCGCATGTCATCCGCACCGTGGTGTCGCTGATCGCCAAGCTGCCGGAACAGAAGATCCACGTCATCTCGCCCGACATCGGCGGCGGCTTTGGCAACAAGGTCGGCGCCTATCCGGGCTATATCTGCGCGGCGGTCGCCTCCATCGTCACCGGCAAGCCGGTCAAATGGGTGGAGGACCGCATCGAGAACCTGACGGCCACCTCCTTCGCGCGCGACTATCACATGACGGTGGAGCTCGCCTCGACGAAGCAAGGCCGGCTCAGCGGCCTGCGCGTGCATGTGCTGGCCGATCACGGCGCCTTCGACGCCTGCGCCGACCCGTCGAAATGGCCGGCCGGCTTCTTCAACATCGTCACCGGCTCCTACGACATCCCGGTCGCGCATCTCGCCGTGGACGGCGTCTACACCAACAAGGCGCCGGGCGGCGTCGCCTATCGCTGCTCCTTCCGCGTGACGGAAGCCGCCTATTGCATCGAGCGCGCCATGGATATCCTCGCCCGGAAGCTGGGCATGGATGCGGCGGAGCTGCGGCTGAAGAATTTTGTCCGCCCCGAGCAGTTTCCGTATCACTCGGCGCTGGGCTGGGAATATGATTCCGGCGACTACGCCACCGCCATGAAGAAGGCGATGGAAAGCGTGAAATATGCCGAGCTGCGCAAGGAGCAGGCCGAGAAGCGCGAAGCCTTCAGGCGCGGCGAGACGCGCGAGATCATGGGCATCGGCGTGTCCTTCTTCACCGAGATCGTCGGCGCCGGGCCGTCGAAGAACTGCGACATCCTCGGCATCGCCATGTTCGATTCCTGCGAGATCAGGCTGCACCCGACCGGCGCCGGCATCGCCCGCATGGGCACCAAGAGCCAGGGCCAGGGCCACGAGACCACCTGGGCGCAGATCATCGCCTCGGAGATCGGCATCCCGGCCGACGACATCATGGTGGAGGAGGGCAACACCGACACCGCGCCCTACGGCCTCGGCACCTATGGCTCGCGCTCCACGCCGGTGGCGGGTGCCGCGATCGCCATGGCGGCGCGCAAGATCAAGGCCAAGGCGCAGATGATCGCGGCCTACAGGCTGGAGGTGCACGAGGACGACCTGGAATGGGATATCGACGGCTTCCGCGTGAAGGGCCTGCCGGAGAAATTCCTCGGCATGAAGGACATCTGCTGGATCGCCTACAATTCGCCGCCGCCCGGCATGGAGCCGGGACTGGAGGCGGTAAGCTATTACGACCCGCCCAACATGACCTACCCCTTCGGCGCCTATATCTGCGTCATGGACATCGACGTCGACACCGGCGTCTACAAGGTCCGCCGCTTCTACGCGCTGGACGATTGCGGCACGCGCATCAACCCGATGATCATCGAGGGCCAGGTGCATGGCGGGCTGACGGAGGCCTTCGCCATCGCCATGGGCCAGGAGATCCACTACGACGAGGGCGGCAACGTCACCACCGGGTCGTTCATGGACTTCTTCCTGCCGACGGCGGTGGAAACGCCGCATTGGGAGACGGATTTCACCGTGACGCCCTCGCCGCATCATCCGATCGGCGCCAAGGGCGTGGGCGAAAGCCCGAATGTCGGCGGCGTTCCCTGCTTCTCCAACGCCGTCAACGACGCCTTCTCCTTCCTCGGCTCCACCCACATCCAGATGCCGCACGACTTCTGGCGCAATTGGAAGGCGGCGAAGGAGCTGGGCGTGGTGGGATAGGGCAGGACTATGCTTGCGGCTGCCATATCGAGAGCGTGGCGAAACGCCAGGCGACCCCCACCCCTCTCCCTTCCCCACAAGGGGGAGGGGAATGTTCCCGCGCCTGCTCCATCCACCCAAGCAATTCTGCAGCGCAACGACGCCGAATCCCCCTCCCCCTTGTGGGGAGGGGAGAGGGGTGGGGGTTCACCGGCAAACCGGTTGGCTGCTGCCTCTTCCACCGGCAGCTTGCCGACGGCAGCGAGAGAAATGCAAAGGGCAGGTTGTCACGATGACCCTCTCCCGCGATGACATCGCCGCGCGGCTTGCCGAAGCCGGCTATATCGCCGATGCGGAGCTGGCCACCGCAATCGCCATCATGCAGTTGCTCAAGCGCCCGTTGCTGCTCGAAGGCGCGGCCGGGGTCGGCAAGACGGAAGTGGCCAGGGCGCTCGCCCACCTGCACGGCACGGAGCTGATCCGCCTGCAATGCTACGAGGGTCTCGACCAGTCGGCCGCGCTCTACGAATGGAACTACCAGCGGCAGCTTCTCGCCATCGAGGCGCACAAATCCGCCCTTGGGGATGCCGCCGATCCGGACCGCATCGAGGACGAGGTGTTCTCGGAAAAATACCTGCTGGAGCGGCCGCTGCTGGCCGCCATCCGCCGCGCGAAACCGCCGGTGCTGCTCATCGACGAGGTCGACCGGGCCGACGAGGAGTTCGAGGCCTTCCTGCTGGAGTTGCTGTCGGACTTCCAGGTCACGATCCCCGAAATGGGCACGGTGAAGGCCACCGCCATCCCGCATGTGGTGCTGACCTCCAACGGCACGCGCGAGCTCTCCGACGCGTTGCGCCGCCGCTGCCTCTACCACTATGTCGACTATCCCGACACCGAGCGCGAGGCCCGCATCGTCATGGTCCGCATTCAAGGTGCCGGCGCGGCGCTGTCGCTGCAGATCGCGCGCATGGTGGAGCGCATCCGCAAGGAGGACCTGCGCAAGGTGCCGGGCGTGGCCGAAACGCTGGACTGGGCCGCCGCGCTCGTCGGCCTCAATGTGCGCGACCTGCACGAGGCGCCGGAGACGGTGCACGAGACGCTGATGTGCCTGCTCAAGACCCACGAGGACAGCGCGCGCATGACGCGCGAGGTCACCGAACGGCTGCTGGGGAGGGTGGCATGAGCTGCTGCGGCCTGCCTCCCACGCTCGAGGAAATGGACGAGGTCTCCCGCCTCCTTTCGGGCAGGCTCGCCGCCTTCCTGCAGACGCTGCGCGCCAACGCCTTCGCGGTGGGCCTGCGCGAGGGGCAGGA
>DAOKZN010000101.1:0-7810 GCA_035325625.1 Mesorhizobium sp.
TCCATCGCCTTGACGATGTCCTCGGTCATCTTCTTGGCGTCGCCGAGCAGCATCATGGTGCCGTCCTTGTAGAACAGCGTGTTGTCGATGCCGGCATAGCCGGAGCCGAGCGAGCGCTTGACGAACAGGCAGGTGCGCGCCTTGTCGACGTCGAGGATCGGCATGCCGTAGATGGGCGAGGACTTGTCGTCGCGGGCGGCCGGGTTGGTGACGTCGTTGGCGCCGATGACATAGGCGACGTCGGCCTGCGCGAACTCGGAGTTGATGTCCTCCAGCTCGAACACCTCGTCATAGGGCACGTTGGCCTCGGCCAGCAGCACGTTCATGTGGCCGGGCATGCGGCCGGCGACCGGGTGGATGGCGTATTTCACTTCCACGCCGTTGGCCTTGAGCTTGTCGGCCATCTCGCGCAGCGCGTGCTGGGCCTGCGCCACCGCCATGCCGTAGCCCGGCACGATGATGACCTTCTGCGCGTTCATCATCAGGTAGGCGGCGTCGTCGGCCGAGCCCTGCTTGACCGTGCGCTCGATGCCGTCGTCGGCCCCCGCCACGGCCGTCTCGCCGCCGAAGCCGCCGAGGATGACCGAGATGAAGGAGCGGTTCATGCCCTTGCACATGATGTAGGACAGGATCGCGCCCGACGAGCCCACCAGCGCGCCGGTGATGATGAGCGCCAGATTGCCCAGCGTGAAGCCGAGCGCGGCCGCCGCCCAGCCCGAATAGGAGTTGAGCATGGAGATGACGACCGGCATGTCGGCGCCGCCGATCGGGATGATGAGCAGCACGCCGAGCAGCAGCGACAGCGCCACGATCAGCCAGAACACCGTATGGCTCTGGGTGGCCACCAGCATCGCGATCAGCACCACCAGCGCGATGCCGAGCGCGATGTTGATGAGGTGGCGGCCGCCGATCATGATCGGCTTGCCCGACATGCGACCGTCGAGCTTCAGGAAGGCGATGACCGAGCCGGTGAAGGTGATGGCGCCGATGGCCACGCCGATCGACATTTCCACCAGCGCCTGCGCGTGGATGGAACCGATCTCGCCGATGCCGAAGCTCGCCGGCGCGTAGATGGCGGCAGCCGCCACCATGACCGCGGCGAAGCCGACGAGGCTGTGGAAGGCGGCGACGAGCTGCGGCATCGCCGTCATGGCGATGCGCCGCGCGATATAGGCGCCGACGCCGCCGCCGACGACGAGGCCCAGCACGATGAGGCCGAAGCCGGACGGCGAAGGCAGGGCCAGCGCCAGCGTGGTGAGGATGGCGATGGCCATGCCGACCATGCCGTAGACATTGCCCTGCCGGCTGGTGGTCGGGTGCGACAGGCCCCTCAGGGCCAGGATGAACAGAATGCCGGAGACGAGGTAGAGGAAGGAAGCGAGGTTGGCGGTCACGTCACTTGTCCTTCTTCTTGTACATGGCCAGCATGCGCTGGGTGACGAGGAAGCCGCCGAAGATGTTGACCGAGACGAGGCACAGCGCGACGAAGCCGAAGCCGGTGGCCGCGCCCGCCGCCGAGACGCCGACGGCCAGCAGCGCGCCGACCACGATGACGGAGGAAATCGCGTTGGTGACGGCCATCAGCGGCGTGTGCAGCGCCGGCGTCACCGACCACACCACGTAGTAGCCGACGAAGATGGCCAGCACGAAGATGGCGAAGCGGAACACGAACGGGTCGATGGCACCGCCCGAGATCGCATGCGCGGCATTGCCGGCGGCCTCGGCCGCCCCGGAGGAATTGGCCAGATCCTGAACGGCTAGGCGCACGGCGGCGCTTGCCTGGTCGAGCTGGTCGAGAGCTTTCTGCAAGGTTTCCATCAGGCAGTCCCCTCATTCTTGGCGGACTTCTTCGCCGCCACCCGCTTCGGCTTCGGCGCGGCGGCCTCCTTCGGCACCGCCGGCTTCCTGCCGCGGCGTTTCGGCGCGGCCTCCGCATCGGCCACCAAAGTGGTCGCCGGGATCGCCGCCGGCTCGTCATGCTGGCCCTTCGGCGGCTGCTCGGCCGCCTTGGCGAAGGCCGGGTGCACGACCTTGCCGCCGTCGGTCAGCATGGTGGCCTTGACCAGCTCGTCCTCGCGGTTGATGGCAAGCTGCTTCGTCTGCTTGTCGATCATCGTCTCGAGGAAGGCGAACAGGTTCTTGGCGTAGAGCAGCGAGGCGGAGGCAGCGATGCGGCCCGGCACGTTGAGATGGCCGACTATCTTGACGCCATTGGCGGTGGTCACGACCTTGCCCGGCACCGCGCCCTCGACATTGCCGCCGCGCTCGACGGCGAGGTCGATCAGCACCGAGCCCGGCTTCATCGCGGCCACCACAGCGGCGGAGACCAGCTTCGGCGCGGGGCGGCCGGGGATCAGCGCCGTGGTGATGACGATGTCCTGCTTGGCGATGTGCTCGGCGGTCAGCGCGGCCTGCTTGGCCTGGTATTCCTTGGACATTTCCTTGGCGTAGCCGCCCGCCGTCTCGGCCGCCTTGAACTCCTCGTCCTCGACGGCGATGAACTTGGCGCCGAGCGAGGCGACCTGCTCCTTGGCGGCGGGGCGCACGTCGGTGGCGGTGACCACGGCGCCGAGGCGGCGCGCGGTGGCGATCGCCTGCAGGCCGGCCACGCCCGCGCCCATGACGAAGACCTTGGCCGCCGGCACGGTGCCGGCCGCCGTCATCATCATCGGCAGCGCCCGGTCGTATTCGGCCGCCGCGTCGATCACCGCCTGGTAGCCGGCGAGGTTGGCCTGCGAGGACAGCACGTCCATGACCTGCGCGCGGGTGATGCGCGGCATGAATTCCATCGAGAAGGCGGTGATGCCGGCCTTGGCCATCGCGGCCACCGCGGCGTCGTTGCCGTAGGGGTCCATGGTGGCCAGCACGGCCGCGCCGGCCTTGTAGCCCTTCAGTTCCGCCTCGGTGGGCCGGCGCACCTTCAGCACCACGTCGGCCTTGCCGACGTCGGACGCCTTGCCGATCGCCGCGCCCGCCCTGGCGAACTCATCGTCGGGAATGCGCGAGGCCAGCCCCGCGCCCGCTTCCACGACCACGTCGAAGCCCAGCCCCGCGAGCCGTTTCACCGTATCCGGCGAGGCCGCGACCCGGCTTTCGCTGGCGTCCACTTCACGAGGAATGAAAATCGTCTGTCCCACCGCGCAATCCTCTCGGCTGGCCTTTCGGCTGGAACTCTATCGGACGAAGCGCGGCGACGCCGGCAGCGCCACCGCGAGGCAGAAGGCGGGGGAAGCCTAGCGCAGGATCAGCGCGCCGACGATGCAGACCAGGATGAAGACCACGGCGCCGGAGAAGAAACCGCCGACGAAGAAGCCGAACGCCATGGCGATCAGGATCGCCGCGCAGACGAGCGAGCCGTATTTGGCGAGCATGGTGAAGGCGTTGTAGGTGCGCTCGTGCTCGGAATAGTCCATATCCGCGCCGAGTTCGGCCGGACCGGCCGGCGTATGATCTGCCATGGGAATACCCCTCCGAAAACTTCCTCAGGGCACATAGCGAAAAGCCGGGCCAAGGGCAATGGCGCTGTTGCCGCATCGGCAGGCGAATCTCGGCCGCCTCCCGGCGGGGGAGACCGCCCCGCGCCGCGGCCCGCCCCGGCGCCTGTCCGCGGCCTTCAGCCGGCCAGATGCGGGAACAGGCCGAGCAGCCCGGCCACGATGAGATAGATGGCCACGATGTAGTTCAGCAGGCGTGGCATGACGAGGATGAGCACGCCGGCGATCAGCGAGATCAGCGGCGTCAGCGTGAGCATGGAAACGGTCATTGTGGGCTTCCCTTTCGGATGGAAGGCGCGCGCCGCGCGGCGCGCGCGTCCTTCTCAACGCCCGTGGAGCGGCAAGGCTCCCTGCCCCCGTCAGGCCGCGTCGGAGAGATATTTCGCCGTCGGAAAAATGGACCGCGGCGTCAGCTTGTTGATGGCGGGGTCGCCGAATGTCAGCCGCTGCTCCATCGGAGTCGACCGGAAGAACGGCAGCCGTTCGAGCAACCTGTGAAAATTCTCCTGATCGCAGGGGATCTCGAACAATGCGATCGGGTAGAGGACGCCGGGAAACTCCTTTCCCTCCGTCCTCTGCTTGGCATTGAAGAAGCGGACGTAAAATGCCGAATGCTCGACCTTGATCGGGATCAGCATCGCCGTCTGGCGGAAATAGCAATAGGCCACCATGCCGAGCCTGAGCGTCAGAAAAGGCAGAACGCCGGGCACCGGGGCGTTGCTGGGGTCGGTGGCGAAACGGGTACCGTCGATGAATGTTTCGCCGCGGGCAAGCCTGTCGACCAAAATCTCCGGATAGGCGTCGACGGAGGGCGAATACGGATATTCGCGAGTGACGTAGTGCAGGCGCAGCGTGCTGACCAGCCGGCCGTCGTAGTAGATGCCGAACCGGTAGGAGTTCGGCAGGTCGTCCCAGCGATCCTCGAACATCCTGCTGGCGATGGGCCCGCACATGCCCGACTGCAGATAGGACTGATAGCGGAGGCGATAGATATCCTCCAAGTCCTCGCCGCCGGTCACGAGCCTGTACTCGACATGATCCAGCATCTGCATGATCGAATGGTTCAGGGTCGAGCCACCATGCGCCGACTCCTTGGCCGATAGTTCCTTTTTAAGGATGTTCATCCGCCTGTCCTCGTAAACCGCCTGCAAACAGGCTACTCGAGTTAATGCATCGAACAAGCTTAAATTACCATATAGTCGATTTACCTTCTGTTAACCTTAACGTTCAAGGCGGCCGCACCGGGCGCAAAAACACAGTCCGGGACGGCGGAGCCGCCCTCGAACCGGAGCCGTCAGACGTGAGGTCTACGTCGATTTGCGGGGGAAGGTTCCTGCCGCCGGGAACGGGTCAGCGGCGGGCGACGGTGCCGTCGACCGCCTGCATCTGCTGCGAGAACGGCCAGGTGATGCTGGAGATGGTCTCGATGCCGGTGGCGCTGAGGGCGGAGCCGAACAGGAAGCCCTGGACGAGGTCGGGCTGGACCTGCGCCGACAGGATCTTGAGCTGCTCGAAGGTCTCGACCCCCTCGACGGTGACGGCCAGCCCCAGCGGCCGCGACAGGTTGACGATGCCCTTGAGCAGCTCCAGCGAGCGGGCGCTGCGGGTCACGTCCTTGAGGAAGCTGCGGTCGATCTTGACCTTGTCGAGCGGCAGCTTGTGCAGGTAGCTCAGGCTCGAATAGCCGGTGCCGAAATCGTCCAGCGCGATGCCGACGCCGAGGCTGCGGATTTCCTCGACCAGTTCCCGCGTCTGCGACCTGTCGTCCAGCAGCGCCGTTTCCGTGACCTCGATCTCCAGCCGACCCGGCGCGAGACCGGAGGTGGAGAGCGCGTCGCGCACCTTCTGCACCACGTCGCTGTTGCGGAAGTCCTTGGCGGAGAGGTTGACGGAGACGGCGATCGAGCCCGGCCATTTGGCGCATTCGGCGCAGGCGGCCTTGAGCACGAAATCGCTGATCTCGGAGATGATGCCCATCTCCTCGGCCAGCGGAATGAAGATGGCGGGCGAGATCGGCCCGAGCTCGGCGTGATCCCACCGGCACAGGGCCTCGCAGCTTGCGATGCGCATGGTCTTCATGGACACGATGGGCTGGTAGACGACCCGCAGCGCCCTCGCCTCCACCGCGCTGCGCAGGTCGGCCTTCATGAGCTGCTTGTTGCGGAAGGCGGCGTCCATGGACGCCTCGAAGAGCTGCCAGCCGTTCTTGCCGAGTTCCTTGGCCTTGTAGAGGGCAAGGTCGGCCTTGACGATCATGTCGTCCACGTCGCTGCCTTCGACCTTCACCAGCACGGCGCCGCCGCTGGCCTGGATGCGCAGCGCATGGCCGGCCACGTCGACCTCGCCTTGCAGAGCGTCGAAAATCTTCTGCAGCTGCTCGGCCAGATGCGTCTCGTCCTCGATGCGGTCGAAATAGATCATGAACTCGTCGCCGCCGAAGCGGCTGACGTCGACCACGCTGGAGGAGAAGGCTGCCAGCCGCTCGGCCACGGCATAGATCAGGCCGTCGCCGACGGGATGGCCGAGCGTGTCGTTGACGCTCTTGAAATCGTCGAGGTCGATGACCGCGAGCCCGCACAGGCGCTCGCGGTCGCCGGAGGTCATGGTTTCGGCGACGACCTCGTGGAAATAGGTGCGGTTCATCAGCCCGGTCAGGCCGTCGTAGCGCGCCATGAAGCGGATGCGCTCCTCCGCCTGCACGCGCGCCGTGACGTCCTCGAAGGTGATGACGCCCAGTTCCTGGTCGCCCTCGCGCGCGGAGAATTCGTAATGCCGTCCGTTGGTGAAGGAGACCAGGACCTTGCGGTCGCGGCCTTCCCGCAGGGCGCGCGTGAGCTGCCCCTCGATGTAGCGGCAATCCTTCGGCGCCAGCATGCGACCGGCGACGCCGCGCATCAGCAGCGAATGGATCGAACGCCCCAGCAGCGCCTCCGGCGTCTTCATCAGCATCAGCCGGGCGGCTTCCGCGTTGGCCACCACCACCTTGCCGTCCGGCCCCAGCATGACCAGACCGTGCGACATGGTGTTCAGCGCCCGATCGAACCTGTGCGCCAGCTTCTTGGCCTGGTTATGCCCGATGACGGCCGAGAACAGAACGTTGCGGACGTGGTCCGCGCTGTTGATCGTGACGAATGTCGTGGGAATGATCATCAGCCCGAGGACGAACTCGGAGACATCCATGCGCAGAAGCAGCGCAAGGGCCGGCGGCCCGATGAAGGTCAACGAAAAGATCTGCACCATGCGCCTGGAGCCGTAGCTTCGGCCGACGACCGTGATCAGGGTCGTCAGCACCAGCGATACGGTCGCCAGTTCGGCGAAGTGACCGGCCTCCAGGTAGATGGCCGCGAAGCAGAACGACCCGAGCGCGAGCCCCTGCACGCTGCCCTTCAGAATGTAGCTGCTTTCCAGCGCCTCTGCTTCCGCGACGTTCGCTATGATGCCGCCCGACTTGTGGAAGCTCCGGATGCTGAAGTAGCGCCAGAGATTGACGGCGAGCAGCACAAAGGAGAAAACCAGAAACAAAGGGTCCTGCGTGCGCAGGTAGATCATATACCCGAGAATCCAGTAGCAAACGCCGCCGATCACCAGGATGTGGGCTTTGTCGAACAGCGAGCGCACGAACTGGATGTAAACATCCGCCGGTATGTCTTCGGTCTTTGTCCTGCTCATATTCGGCGGCCCAACTTTACGCCTGATCATGCCACGGCCGCCTTAAAAAAGGCTTAGAACAGCGGTTTTTCGGCCCTTTCCGCCCGGAAAGTCCAGCCTCCGGACCCGAAAAACGGGCTTCAGGTAAACAAGTGGTGTCGGCTATTCCGCGGCCTCCAACTCCGGTTCGGCGGCCGCGGAAGCCAGCCGCTCGACCAGCCGCACGCGCTCGGCCGCCGCCTTCTGCATCGACGCCTGCCGCACATGGCCGTAGCCGCGCACCAGCGCCGGCACCGAGGCGAGCGCCGCCGCCGCCTCGACGCGGCCCGGCGACAGCGCTTCCTGGATCAGGTCGAGGTCGGCTTCGTACTGCGCCAGAAGGGCGCGCTCGCCGCGCCGCTCGGCGGTGCGGCCGAAGATGTCGAAGGCGGTGCCGCGCAGCCCCTTGAACGCCGCCAGCAGCCGGAACCCCTTCATCATCCACGGCCCGAAGCTGGATTTTCTCGGCCGGCCGTCGGCGTCGCGGCGCCCGAGGATCGGCGGCGCGAGGTGGAACTCCAGCCGGTCGTAGCTCTCGAACTGGCGGGCGAGGCCGCGCGCGAAGGAGCCGTCGGTGTAGAGCCGGGCGACCTCGTATTCGTCCTTCACCGCCATCAGCTTGAACAGGT
>DAOKZN010000102.1:0-7789 GCA_035325625.1 Mesorhizobium sp.
GCAGGGCCGGGAAGGCGAAGACGAGGTCGTTCAGCCGCATCAGCGCCTCGTCCAGAACGCCGCCGCGCGCCGCCGCCAAGCAGCCGAGCGGCACGCCGACGCCCATGCCGATGCCCACCGCCACCAGCGCCACGGCGATGGAGTTGCGCGCGCCCAGCATGATCATCGACAGGATATCGCGGCCGAAATGGTCGGTGCCGAACCAGTGCGCCAGCGAGGGCGCCTGGTTGCGGTCGGCCACGATCAGCCTGGTCACGTCATAGGGCGTCCACAGGAAGGAGACGAGCGCCATCGCCGCAATCAGCGCGGTGACGACGAATCCGATCAGGAAGGAGCGGTTGGCGAAGGCCTTCGCCAGCGCGCGGCCGGCGGTTGCTTGCTCGGGCAGGGAAGCGGGCAGCGTCATCGGCCGTGCCTCAGCCGCGGGTCGACCAGCGCGTAGGACAGGTCGACGATCAGGTTGACGACGATGACGCTGGCGACCAGGAGCATGACCACGCTTTCCACCACGATCAGGTCGCGCTGGGTGATGGCCTGGAACACCAGCCGGCCGAGGCCGGGCAGGTAGAAGACGTTCTCGATGATGACGGTGCCGGCAAGCAGGAAGGCGAACTGCAGGCCCATGATCGTCACCACGGGGATCAGCGCGTTGCGCAGCGCATGCCGCCACAGCACCGCGCGCCAGGGCAGGCCCTTGGCGCGGGCGGTGCGGATGAAGTCCTCGGAAAGCACCTCCACCAGCGCCGAGCGGGTGACGCGCGCCAGGATCGCGGCCTGCGGCAGGGCAAGCGCCACCGCCGGCAGCGCGAGCGCCTTCAGCGCCGGGCCGACGCCGGCGCTCCAGCCGGGGAAGCCGCCGGCCGGCACCCAGCGCAGCCATACGGCGAAGAGGTAGACCAGCAGCAGCGCGAACCAGAAATTGGGCACCGCCACGCCGAACTGGGTGGCGCCCATGGCCAGCGTGTCGCCCATGCGCCCGTGGCGGCTGGCCGCATAGAGGCCCACCGGAAGCGCGATGGCGGTGGAGAGCGCCAGCGCGATCAGCGCCAGCGGCAGCGACACGATCACGCGTTCGCGCACGAGGTCGATCACCGGCACGGAATAGGTGTAGGAGCGGCCGAAATCGAGACGCAGGATACCGCCGGCCCAGTGCAGATAGCGCAGCAGCAGCGGGTCGTTGAGCCCCATCTGGGTACGCAGCTGCTCAACCTGCTCGGCGCTGGCGTTCATGCCCAGCATAAGCCGGGCCGGATCGCCGGGCACCACCTCCAGCACGGCGAACACCACCACCGAGGCCAGCACCAGCGTGGCGGCGGCGATGGCGAGACGCTTTGCCAGATAGGCGGTCATGCGGGCGGCGCCCTTGCCCTCCCCAAAAAGAGGGAGGGTGGAGCGATCAATCCAGCCACTTCACCTTGGTCAGGTCGTTGGCCTGGATCGGCGCGTTCTGCCACATGCCCTCGAGCTTGGCGTCCCACACGCCCACCTTCGGCAGCTCGAACAGGAAGCCCACCGGGGCGTCGTCGGCGAGGATCTTCTGCGCCTGCTGGAGCAGTTCGGTGCGCTTGGCCTCGTCGGAGGTCAGGTTCAGCTCGTCGATGACCTTGTTGAACTCGGGGTTCTGGTAGTTGAAGTAGTAGTCCGGCCGCGAATAGATATCGATGTCGTTCGGCTCGGTGTGCGAGACGATGGTGAGGTCGTAGTCCTTCTTGGTGAAGACCTGGTCCAGCCATTGCGCCCATTCCACCGGGATGATCTCGGCGTCGATGCCCACCTCGCGCAGCTGCGAGGCGATGATCTCGCCGCCGTCGCGCGCATAGGGCGGCGGGGGCAGCTTCAGCGTGGTCTTGAAGCCGTTTTCCAGCCCCGCTTCCTTGAGCAGTTCCTTCGCCTTTTCGACATCGTGCGGGTAGCGGCCGGTGAGGTCGACATAGGCCTTGTTGGAAGGCGGCATGTGCGAGCCGATCGGCACCCCCAGCCCGCCCGAGGCGCCGTCGATGATCGCCTGCCGGTCGAGCGCATAGGAGACGGCCTGCCGCACCTTCAACTGGTCGAAGGGCGGCTTCTTGTTGTTCATGGCAAGGATGGTCTCGCCCTCGGTCGAGCCGACCACCACCTTGAGGTTCTGGTCGTCCTTGATCTGCGCCACCGCATCCGGCGGGAAGAAGGGGAAGGCCTGCACGTCGCCCGAAAGCATGGCCGGCACGGCGGCGGCCGCGTCGGGGATGATGCGGAACTCTGCCTTGTCGAGGAAGGCGGGCTCGCCCCAGTAGGCGTCCGACTTCACCAGCGTGATGGAGGCTCCCTTGGCCCAGTTCTGGAACTTGAACGGGCCGGTGCCGATCGGCTTTTCCTTGTTGGTGGCGGCCGATTTCGGCGACACGATCACCGCGTCGCCCCAGCCCATATTGTAGAGGAAGGAGCCCTGCGGGTGCTTCAGCGTGACCTTCACCGTGGCGGGATCGACCACCTCCATCGCGTCGATGGCGGCAAACAGGCCCTTTTGCGCGTTCTCGGAGTTTTCGGCCCGCGCCCGGTCGAGCGAGAACTTCACGTCGTCGGCGCCGAAGTCGCTGCCGTCATGGAATTTCACGCCCGTGCGCAGCTTGAACGTGTAGACCTTGCCGTCGTCGGAGACGGTCCAGCTTTCGGCGAGATCGGGCAGCACCTCGCCATTGGGGCCGATGCGGGTCAGGCCCTCGAACACGTTGGCATAGAGCACCTCGTCGATCGCGGCCGCGGCGCCCGCGGTGGGGTCGAGATGCGGCGGCTCCAGCACCACGCCGACAACCAGATCGGTGCGTGCCGCCAGCGCCGCCGTTCCCGTCGCCAGGGCCAACGCTGCGGCGCAAAGAGCCGTCTTCCAGATTTTCATGTTCAACTCCAGTGTTCCCGAACCGCGCGGATAGAAGCGTGAAATCGAAGCGGAGTAAACCGCATTGTCGCGGGCCGGCGGTTTCGCCCGGATTATCCTGCGCAGTCTTTTCAGCCGGCCCCGCCGCGCAGCAGCACGTTGAGCCCCACCGCCATCACCTTGGCCGACTGCACCATGTCCTCGATGCCGACCCATTCGTCGGGGCGGTGGGCGAGGTCGAGTATGCCGGGGCCGTAGGCGATGCAGTCGTAGAGCCGGCCGATGCGGGCGACGTGCTTCTGGTCGTAGGTGCCGGGCGAGATGACGTAGTGCGGCTCGCGGTCGAAAATCTCCATGATGCCTTGCGCCACCGCCTTGACCACGGGCGCATCGCGGTCGGTCATGGTGGGCTGCACCTCCATGATGTCGCGGATGGCGTAGTCGAAGTTCTTGCGGTCGCGCTTCAGCCGGTCGAGGATGGAGACGACCTCGCCCTTGACGTCCTCGATCTCCTCTTCCAGCAGGAAGCGGCGGTCGATGGTCAGCCGGCACCAGTCCGGCACGTTGGGCGAGGGCAGGCCGGGCCGGAAATCCTCGGTCTGCCCTCCATGGATGGAGTTCAGGTTCAGCGTCGAGCGCCGCGCGCCTTCCGGCACGACGGGCATGGTCGTGCGCTTGGCGTCGAGCGCGGGGAAAAGTTCCTCCTCGAAGGCGGCCAGCACCGCCCCCATGTGCCGCACCGCGCAATCGCCGAGGAAGGGCATGGAGCCGTGGGCGATCTCACCCTTGGTCTCGATCTCCGCCCACCACACGCCGCGGTGGCCGAGGCAGATGCGGTCCTTGTTGAGCGGTTCGGGAATGATGACGTGGTCGACCTTCGGCTTGGAGAAATAGCCCTTTCCGGCGAGGTAGCCGACACCGCCGAAACCGCCCGATTCCTCATCTGCCGTGCCGGAAATCTCGATGGCGCCGGGAAAGTCGGGATAGGTTTCCATGAAGGCTTCGGCGGCGATGATGGAGGCGGCCAGCCCGCCCTTCATGTCGCAGGCGCCGCGCCCGTAGACGCGGCCGTCCCTGACGACGCCGGCGAATGGGTCGAGGGTCCAGCCTTCGCCGGCCTCCACCACGTCGATATGCGAGTTGAAGTGCACCGTCTGGCCCGGCACGCGGCCGTCGAAGCGGGCGACCATGTTGACGCGCGGGTAGCGGTCGG
This sequence comes from Mesorhizobium sp., assembly GCA_035325625.1. GTDB lineage: Bacteria > Pseudomonadota > Alphaproteobacteria > Rhizobiales > Rhizobiaceae > Mesorhizobium. Next base: position 4,068 of record DAOKZN010000102.1, read on the forward strand.
TGTCGCCGGGCGTGCCTTCGGCGCGGATCAACTCGGCCTCGAAGCCGGACTTGCGCAGGCGCGCGGCCAGATATTCCGCGCATGGCCGGTAGGCGTCGCCGGGCGGGTTGACGGTGGGGAAACGGATAAGGTCGGCCGTCAGCGCCACCAGGTCGTCGGTACGGCGCTCGACCGCGTCGAGCAGTCTTTCTTTCATGGACTGGAGTTGAGCAGGGAAGGGGGCCGCATGGCAAGCCCCGCATGCGCCGGGTCATGTCGTTCAAATTCGCCGGGCCGTCATAAGCATTTCCGCAAGGGTTTTTCATGTATCGTGTCGATCTGCTCTGCGAGGAAGCAAAGGCCCCGATGCGGCAAGAGCATCGGGCAATGGAGGCGAGAAGAGGGGCAAAAAGGCGATGAGGAAATCCATTCTGGTGGCCGCGGCGCTGGGGGCGATGCTTTTCGGTGCTGTGGGACAGGCAAGATCGGGCAGCCTGGAAGCCCGGATCGATGTGGGCAGCCAGACCATGACCGTCTCGCGCCAGGGGCAGGTTCTGTATAGGTGGAAGGTGTCCACGGCGCGCAAGGGCTATGTCACGCCGCGCGGCACGTGGCGGCCGAAGCGCATGCACCGCATGTGGTATTCGCGCAAATACGACAATTCGCCCATGCCCTGGTCGGTCTTCTACCATGGCGGCTACGCCATCCACGGCACCGGCTCCGTCAAGCAACTGGGGCGTCCGGCCTCGCATGGCTGCGTGCGGCTGAACACGGCCAATGCCGCCACCTTCTACGCATTGGTGCGCGAGGTCGGCATGGGCAACACGCGCATCGTCGTGACCAACTGATTCTTCGGCCCTGCCTCGCCGGTTGAGTATCTGAGCATGTCAATCCCGTGAAGCGACTGATTCGGGATGGATTTTGCGCTTGAGGGTGCTTGCCGGGCATTTCCTTTCCTGCCGCGCCCCGCTACGACTCGCGGCAAGGAGCATTGCCGATGAAACCCAGGGAGCGGGTCGCGCTTTCAAGGCCGGTCGCGGACGAGGTGCGCAAGACCACATGCTACATGTGCGCCTGCCGCTGCGGCATCGACGTCCACATCAAGGACGGCAAGATCCGCTATATCGAGGGCAACCGCGACCACCCGGTCAACAGGGGCGTTCTGTGCGCCAAGGGCTCGGCCGGCATCATGCAGCACTATGCGCCCGCCCGCCTGCGCGCGCCGCTGAAGCGGGTCGGGCCGCGCGGCTCGGGCGAGTTCCAGGAAATCTCCTGGGACGAGGCGTTGTCGCTGGCCACCGAATGGCTCGGCAAGGTGCGTGCCGACGACCCGAAAAAGCTCGCCTTCTTCACCGGGCGCGACCAGTCGCAATCGCTGACCGGCTTCTGGGCACAGCAGTTCGGCACGCCCAACTATGCCGCCCATGGCGGCTTCTGCTCGGTCAACATGGCGGCGGCCGGCATCATGACCATCGGCGGCGCCTTCTGGGAGTTCGGTGCGCCGGACTGGGAGCGGACGAAGCTGTTCGTCATGTTCGGCGTGGCCGAGGACCACGATTCCAACCCGATCAAGATGGGCATCGCCAAGCTGAAGAAGCGGGGCGCCCGCTTCGTCTCGGTCAATCCGATCCGCACCGGCTATTCGGCCGTGGCCGACAACTGGATCGGCATCCGCCCCGGTACGGACGGGCTGCTGATCCTTTCGCTCGTGCATGAGCTGCTGAAGGCGCGCAGGATCGACGTCGATTATCTGGTGCGCTACTCCAACGCCACCTGGCTGGTGATCGACGCGCCCGGTATGGCCGAGCACGGCCTGTTCGCGCGCGACGGCGAAGGCCGGCCGCTGGTGTACGAGACGGTGACCGAGCATGTCGTGCCCTTCGGCACCAAGGGCGCGCGGGCGGCGTTGTCGGGCAGGGTGCAACTCGACGACGGCCGCTTCGCCGTGCCGTCCTTCCAGTTGCTGGCCGAGAAATATCTCGACGAAAGATACGCGCCCGATGCGGTGGAAGAAGAAACGGGCGTTTCGGCCGAGACGATTCGCGGGCTGGCGGCGGAGATCGCCCGCGTCGCCTTCGAGGAAGAAATCTTCATCGACCAGCCATGGACCGACGTGAACGGCCGGCGCCATCAGGGCTTTGTCGGGCGGCCGGTTTCGTTCCACGCCATGCGCGGCCTTTCGGCCCATTCCAACGGCTTCCAGACGGCGCGGGCGCTGCACATGCTGCAGGTGCTGATCGGCGCGGTGGATTGTCCCGGCGGCTTCCGTTTCGAGCCGCCCTATCCGAAGCCGCTTTCCGCGCATCCGACGCCGCACGGCAAGGCCGAGCATTTCGGCTCCAACACGCCGCTCTCGGGGCCGCATCTGGGCTTTCCGCGGGGACCGGAAGACCTTCTGATCGACGAGGCCGGCCGCTCCGCCCGCATCGACAAGGCGTTTTCCTGGGACGCGCCCTTCGCCGCCCACGGCATGATGCACATGGTGATCGCCAACGCCCATGCCGGCGATCCGTATCCCATCGACGTGCTGTTCATGTACATGGCCAACATGGCCTGGAACTCGTCCATGAACACGGCCGGCACCATCAGGATGCTGGAGGACAGGGACGAGGCGACCGGCGAATACCGCATCCCGAAGATCATCTATTCCGACGCCTACGCCTCGGAGATGGTGGCCTATGCCGACCTCGTGCTGCCCGACACCACCTATCTGGAGCGGCACGACTGCATCTCGCTGCTCGACCGGCCGATTTCGGAGCCGGATGCCGTGCAGGACGCCATCCGCTGGCCGGTGCTGGAGCCGGACCGCGACGTGCGCGCCTTCCAGACCGTGCTGATCGACCTCGGCGCACGGCTCAACCTGCCGGGCTTTTCGGATGGCCACGGCGGGCCACTCTACAAGGATTATGCCGATTATATCGTGCGCCACGAGCGCCGGCCGGGCATCGGGCCGCTGGCGGGCTTCCGGGGGCTCAACGGCGACAAGGCGGGCAGGGGCGCGGCCAATCGGCAGCAATTGCGGCGCTATATCGAGAACGGCTCGTTCTTTTCCGCGCATATCCCGATGGAAGCGCAGTTCTTCAAGCACGCGAACCAGCACTATCAGGATTTCGCCGTGCGCATGGGCTTCTTCGACACGCCGCAGCCGGTGACGTTCCAGCTCTACCAGGAATCGCTGCAGAAGTTCCGACTGTCAGCCGAGGGGCTGCGCCAGCCGGCGGCGCCGCAGACCCATCGGGAGCGGATATTGCAGGCCTTCGATCCCTTGCCGGACTGGTATCTGCCGTTCGGCGAGGCATTGGTGGATCGCGACGCCTATCCCTACCATGCCCTGACCCAGCGGCCGGCGGCCATGTATCATTCCTGGGGCTCGATGAATGCGTGGCTGAGGCAGATCCACACCCGCAACCCGCTTTATGTGCCGGGGCCGATCTGCGATCGCCTTGGCCTGAAGGACGGCGACTGGGCCTGGGTGACTTCGCATCACGCCCGCATCAAGGTGGAGGTGGCGCGCATGGAGGCGGTGAACGCCTCCACCCTGTGGACCTGGAACGCCGTCGGCAAGCGGGCGGGCGCATGGGCGCTGGACAGGGATGTACCGGAAGCGAAAAAAGGCTTCCTGATGAATCACTTGATCCACGAGCTTCTGCCGCCGCGCGAGGATGGATTGCGGCTTTCCAATTCCGACCCCGTGACCGGGCAGGCGGCGTGGTACGATCTGCGCGTGCGCATCGAGAAGGCCG
>DAOKZN010000103.1:0-7773 GCA_035325625.1 Mesorhizobium sp.
TCCGGCGTGATCGACATCATGACGCGGCCGCTCTTGCCGCAACTGTCCACCTGCGCCAGGCCGCTCTGCGTCTGCACCGTCAGCTTGCAGCCCACCAGCACGTTGGTGCCGTCGGAAAGCACCACCTTGTCGCCGGACAGCACCAGCACCTGGCTCTTCATGTCGAAGGTGCCGCGGTCGCCGGTCGCGACCTGGGCGTCGGACTTGATGTAGACCTTGTCGTTCACCTCGATGTGGTCGATGTTGCCCGAGCCCGGTATGCCGGCGTCGGCCTCTGCCGCGGCCGGCTGGGCGGAGGCACCCTTGGGCGGCTTGGTGTAATAGACCTTCATCGAGCCGGCCTTCATCAGCGTCGGCCCCTGCACCACGCTGACATTGCCGGAAAAGATCGCCAGGTTCTCGTTCTGGCGCACCTCCAGCTTGTCGCTCTCGATCTGGATCGGCTTGTCGTTGCTGAGCTTGAGGTTGGACACGCTGGTGGCGCTGCCGGACTGGGCCAGCGCCGCGCCCGCCCCGCCCGCCATAAGCACTGCGGCGGCCGCGACGAGCCGCATCGAATTACTGCACCGCATTCGGCTCTCCGCCCTTCCCGTTGGCCGCCCTCAATGTGGCGGGGTCTATGTTGACGCGCACGCGCTTCTCGAAGATCAGGACCTTGCCGTGATCCTCGACCGACATCGTGTCGGACGTTATCCGCGCTCCCTTGCGAACGATGTCGACCGGGTCCTCGGTCTTCATATTCCCTTTGGCGATGTCGAGGAAGGCCGATTTCAGCCGCGCCTCCATGCCGTCGGTCATGGTGATCGTGAACTCGCTGTCAAGGGCGATCGTGTTCTTCGCGCGGTCGTAGACGCCGTGTGCGGCGCTGACGGCGGCGACATTCTCGGCCGAAAGCGGCAGCTTCGCCTCGATGCCTTCCAACTGGATCACGCTTTCACTGGTGACCTCCTGGATGGCGCGCTGCGCCATCATGGAATAGGGCAGGTTCTGCTTGGTGAAGCCTTCGAGCTTGGGATGCGCCATCACCAGCTTGCCGTCCGAGAAGGCGGTGGCGTCGGCCTCGACCGGCACAGCGGCCGGCGCGGCCAGATAGGAATAGACGGGAAAGGCGATGGCGATCGCCGCGGCGACCAGCGGCAGTGCCAGCTTGAGGAAGCGCACGCGCTGCGAGTGACGCTGGGCGCGCCCGAACGCGGCCGCGCGCGGCGAGCCCGCCACGGCCAAGCCCGGCTCCGCGGCGGCGCCGTCTTCCTGCGCGGGCTTTGCCTGTTGCGCCGCCATTGCCGTCATGCAGTTTCCTTCGCCAGCCGTTCGCCGCCCTATAGTTTGGCATTTGAACGCATGCAAACAAGCACATGCGAAGGAAAACCGCAAAAAATGCCCCGTTCCGGCAACCCGTGACGATCCTCGGGGGCGAATTGTCGCCGAAAAATCATCGAAATGCGGTGGCCGCGCCCCGGCGCTTGCTCTAAAAACACTTCCTTTAGCGGAACGAGGCTGGCCATGACCTTCAGAGCCGACGACCTGATCGAGCGCCGACGCCTGCGGCGCAAGCTGACCTTCTGGCGCGTGGCGGCCTTCCTCGTCCTGGCGCTGGCCCTGGCCGGGCTGTCGGCCTGGTTCTATCGCGGCGATCTCGACGGTTCGGCCGCCGACCATATCGCCAAGGTCAAGATCGAAGGCACCATCACCCAGAACGACGAACTGGTCGAGCGGCTGGAGAAGATCCGCAAGTCTTCCCGCGTCAAGGGCGTGATCCTGGCCATCGATTCGCCCGGCGGCACCACCGCCGGCGGCGAATCCATCTACGAGGAGGTGCGCAAGCTCGCCGCCGACAAGCCGGTCGTGGCCCAGGTGGGCTCGCTCGGCGCCTCGGCCGCCTACATGATCGCCAGCGCCACCGACCATATCGTGGCGCGGCAGTCCTCCATTGTCGGCTCGATCGGCGTGCTGATCCAGTATCCCGACGTCAGCGGCATGATGGACAAGCTCGGCATCAAGCTGGAGGAGGTGAAGTCGGCGCCGCTCAAGGCCGAGCCCTCGCCCTTCAAGCCCACCTCCGACGCCGCCCGCGAGATGGTGCGCAAGCTCATCATGGACAGCTACGACTGGTTCGTCGGCATCGTGGCCGACCGCCGCCAGATGAGCCGCGACCAGGTGCTGGCGCTGGCCGACGGCTCCATCTTCACCGGCCGCCAGGCCGTCGCCAACAAGCTGGTCGACGCTCTCGGCGGCGAGGACGAGGCCGTCGCCTGGCTGGCCACCAAGGGCGTGGACGCCAAGCTCAAGGTGGTGGAGTGGAAAAACACCCGGCGCGGAAGCTATTTCCTGCCCGATTCGCTGGCGCGCATGGCCGCCCGCGCGCTGGGCCTGCCGGAGGAGAGCGGCAACCTGCTGCGGGAACTCGGCGCCGACCGCTTGTTCCTTGACGGTCTGGTCTCGGTCTGGCACCCTTGACAGACTGCCCGGCTCAATGAAAAACCAAATAAAATCATCCGTATAATTTCCACCGCAGCGTTTCACGGGGACCGTCCGCATGATCAAGTCCGAGCTTGTGCAAATCATCGCCGCGCGCAATCCGCATCTGTTCCTGCGCGACGTGGAAAATATCGTCGGCGCCATTTTCGACGAGATCACCGACGCGCTGGCCGAGGGCAACCGCGTGGAACTGCGCGGCTTCGGCGCCTTTTCGGTCAAGAACCGGCCGGCGCGCACCGGCCGCAACCCGCGCACCGGGGAATCGGTCGAGGTGGAGGAGAAGTGGGTCCCCTTCTTCAAGACCGGCAAGGAGTTGCGCGAAAGGCTCAACGGAGCCAAATAGGCGCCGAACCCGCCCGGCCGGCATGGCCGCCGACCGAGCGGGGCCAGAGCCTGTGGACAGGAACCGCAATGTTCAATCGCTTCGTGCTCATCGTCGTCTTCGTGCCGCTGGCGATCGTCCTCATCGCGCTGGCAGTCGCCAACAGGGAAGCCGTGCCCTTCACGCTGGACCCGTTCAACCCCGGCAATCCGGCGCTGACGGTGACGCTGCCGCTGTTCGTGCTGCTGTTCGCGGCCCTGGCGGGCGGCATGCTCGTGGGCAGCGCGCTGACCTGGGCAAAGCAGGGCCGCTACCGCAAGCTGGCGCGTCAGCGCGACGTGGAGGCTGAAAGCCTGCGCCAGGCGGTCGCCCGCGCGCCGGCGACGCCGGCAAACCCCGTGCTGCCCGGCCCTGCGGCCTGAGCGGCACCGGCCAATCCTGCGACGGAGACCAAGATGCTGACCATTTCGGCCGCCGATGTAGACCGGGCGCTCACCTTTCCCGGCCTCGTCGAGACCCTGCGCCAAGCCTTCCGCAAGGGTGCCGTGCAGCCGGTCAGGCATCACCATGCCATCGAGCGGCCCGACGGCACGGACGCCACCCTGCTGCTGATGCCGGCCTGGGGCGATTTCAAGGCCGCCGGCACCTCCAGGGACGGCCATGTCGGCGTCAAGATCGTCACCGTCTCGCCCGACAACAACGCCCTCGGCAAGCCGGCCGTTATGGGCCTCTACCTGCTGCTCGACGGCGCCACCGGCGAGCCGCAGGCGCTGATCGACGGCCAGCGGCTGACCCTGTGGCGTACGGCCTGCGCGTCTGCGCTGGCCGCGACCTGGCTGGCCCGCGAGGATGCCTCGCGCCTTCTGATGATCGGCGCCGGCGCGCTGTCGCCTTTCCTGGCCAGGGCTCATGCGGCGGTGCGCCCGATCGACACGATCCGCGTCTGGAACCGCACCCACGCCAACGCCGTGAAGGTGGCGACGCAGTTGCGCTCCGAAGGTTTCGCCGCCGAGGCTTCGAGCGACCTCGACGCCGAACTGGCCCGCGCAGACATCGTTTCCTGCGCGACGATCTCGCCGGTGCCGCTGGTCAAGGGCCGGCTGCTGAAGCCCGGCGCGCATGTCGACCTCGTCGGCGGCTTCACGCCGGACCTGCGCGAGAGCGACGACGACGCGATCCGGCGCGCCCGCGTCTATGTCGACACCCGCGCCGGCGCCACCAAGGAGGCCGGCGACATCGTCCAGCCGCTCGCCTCGGGCGTGCTGAAGCCCGAAGCCATAGTCGCCGACCTCGCCGAACTGGCGCGCGGCGAGAAGAAGGGCCGCGAGAGCGCCGACGAGATCACGCTGTTCAAATCGGTGGGCGCGGCGCTCGAAGACCTCGCCGCCGGCACGGCGGTCTACGACGCGCTGAAGCATCACCGGCTCTGAGCGCCGCCTTCCTTCCGGCTGCGTTGCGAAGTACCGGGGCCTATGCCAAAAGCGGCGCGAAACGCGGAGCGTCCTTCCTTGAAACCCATGCGCGACAGCCGTTCCGACAGGCGCCCCGAGACGAAGCCCGAAAGGCCGCAGCGCGCGCTTTTTCGCCGCGAGGGGGCGCTGCCCGCGGAAAACCTGCCGCTGATCCTCGAAGTGGCACCCAATGACGACTACGCGCTGCTGGACAGCGGCGCCGGTCGCAAGCTCGAGCAATACGGCCCCTATCGCATCGTGCGCCCCGAGGGGCAGGCGATCTGGCAGCCGGCATGGCCGGCGCGCGAATGGGAACGCGCCGACGCCGTCTTCACCGGCGACACCGACGAGGAGGGTATGGGCCGCTGGCGCTTCCCGAAGGCGCCGCTCGGCGAGACCTGGCCGATGAAGCATGACGGCATCGACTATCTGGGCCGCTTCACCTCCTTCCGCCATGTCGGCGTCTTTCCCGAGCAGGCCTCGCACTGGGACCATATGGCCGGGCTGATCACGCAGGCCAGGCGCCCGGTGAAGGTGCTGAACCTGTTCGGCTACACCGGGCTGGCCTCGCTGGTGGCGGCCAGGGCCGGCGCCGAGGTCACCCATGTGGACGCCTCCAAGAAGGCCACGGGCTGGGCGCGCGAGAACCAGGAGGTCGCCCGGCTCGCGGACAGGCCGATCCGCTGGATCGTCGAGGACGCCATGAAATTCGCCGAGCGCGAGGAACGCCGCGGCTCGCGCTACGACATCGTCCTGTTCGACCCGCCCGCCTATGGGCGCGGCCCGAAGGGCGAGGTGTGGCAATTGTTCGAGGACCTGCCGGCGCTGGCCGACATCTGCCGCGCCATCCTCACGCCGAAGCCGCTGGCCGTGGTGCTGACCGCCTATTCGATCCGCGCCTCCTTCTTCTCCATCCATGCGCTGATGCGCGACACCTTCGCCGGCATGGGCGGCCGCGTGGAATCGGGCGAACTCGTCATCCGAGAGAAATCGGCCGGGCGCGCGCTTTCGACATCATTGTTCTCGCGCTGGGTGGCGTCATGAGCGAGCAGCACCGCGCGGTCGGCCGGGTGAAGGAGGTCACCAGCCTCTCCAACCCGCTGGTCAAGGACATCAAGGCGCTGGCGCTGAAGAAATTCCGCGACCAGCAGCACGCTTTCATGGCCGAGGGGCTGAAGCTGGTGATCGACGCGCTCGACCTGGGCTGGCAGGTGCGGACGCTGGTCTTCGCCAAGGCCGGGCGCGGCAACCCGGCGGTGGAGAAGGCGGCGGCGCGCACCGTCGCGGCCGGCGGAACCGTTCTGGAAGTGTCGGAAAAGGTGCTGTCCGCCATCACCCGCCGCGACAATCCGCAGATGGTGGTGGGCGTCTTTTCCCAGCAATTCGTGGCGCTGAAGGACATCCGCCCCAGGGACGGCGACGTCTGGCTGGCGCTGGACCGGGTGCGCGACCCCGGCAATCTCGGCACCGTCATCCGCACCGTGGACGCGGTCGGGGCGAAGGGCGTGATCCTGGTGGGCGACACCACCGACCCCTTCGCGGTGGAGGCGGTGCGCGCCACCATGGGCTCGATCTTCGCCGTGCCGGTGGCCAGGGCCACGGCGGGAGAGTTCCTCGCCTGGCGCAAGGGTTTTCCCGGCCTCGTCGTCGGCACGCATCTGAAGGGCGCGGTGGACTACCGCTCCGTCGATTTCGGCAAGCGGCCGGTGCTGCTTCTCATGGGCAACGAGCAGCAGGGCCTGCCGGACGATCTGGCCGCAAGCTGCGACAAGCTGCTGCGCATCCCCCAAGCGGGGCGCGCCGATTCGCTGAACCTCGCGGTCGCCACCGGCGTGATGCTCTACGAGGTCCGGCGCGCCGCGCTGAAACTGGAAGACATTCGAGCGTGAAATTGCCGAAAACACGATCTGTGGTCCCTTATGCGCTGCTGGTCATTGTCGCGCTGCTTGTCGACCAGTGGATAAAATATCTGGTCGAGACCCGGCTCGAATGGCAGCAGCCGGTGGACCTCCTGCCGTTCCTGGCGCTCTACCGCACCTACAACACCGGCATCGCCTTCTCCATGCTGTCGTCCTTCAGCGACACCGGCCTGATCGCCGTGGCTGTCGCCGTGGTCGCCTTCGTGCTCTATCTGGCCGCCCGCACCCCGCCCGGGCACGTGCTGGCGCACACCGGCTTTGCCCTGATCGTCGGCGGCGCGCTCGGCAACCTCATCGACCGCGCCGTCTACGGCCACGTCATCGACTACATCCTGTTCCACACGCCGGTCTGGTCCTTTGCCGTGTTCAACCTGGCCGACGCCTTCATCACGGTGGGCGCCGGCCTGGTGCTGCTCGACGAATTCGTCGCCTGGCGCCGCCAGCCGCGACCTTCGGGCGATTGACCTCCCCTGCCCGCCGCCGCAAACTGCGCCCGCAACTCCGAGGACGAGAAATGCCCGAGACTTTCAAGGCCATCCTGGTTTCCCGCGACGAGGACAAGAAGCAGTCGGTGGCGGTGACCGAGCTGACCGAGGCCGACCTGATGGAAGGCGACGTGACCGTCGCCGTCGAGGCGACCACGGTGAACTACAAGGACGGGCTGGCCATCACCGGCAAGGCGCCGGTGGTGCGCCGCTGGCCGCTGGTTCCCGGCATCGACTTCGCCGGCACCGTGCTGTCATCCTCCCATCCCGACTGGAAAGCAGGCGATCGCGTGATCCTGAACGGCTGGGGCGTGGGCGAGACGCATTACGGCGCCTATGCCGGCCGCGCCCGCGTCAAGGGCGACTGGCTGGTGCCGCTGCCGCAGGGCATGAGCGCGCACGGCGCCATGGCGGTGGGCACGGCCGGCTATACGGCGATGCTGTGCGTCATGGCGCTGGAGCGGCATGCCATCACCCCCGAACGCGGCCCGGTGGTGGTCACGGGCGCTGCCGGCGGCGTCGGCTCGGTCGCCGTCGCCATCCTGTCCAAGCTGGGCTACCATGTCGTGGCCTCGACCGGCCGGACCTCCGAGAGCGCCTATCTGACCGACCTGGGCGCGGCCGAGATCATCTCGCGCGACGAGCTGACCGGCCCGGTGAAGCCGCTCGCCAAGGAGCGCTGGGCCGGCGGCGTCGATGCGGTCGGCTCCACCACGCTGGCCAACGTGCTTTCCATGACCTCCTATGGCGGCGCCATAGCCGCCTGCGGCCTGGCCGGCGGCATGGACCTGCCGGCATCGGTGGCGCCCTTCATCCTGCGCGGCGTATCGCTGCTCGGCATCGATTCGGTGATGGCGCCGAAGGCGCTGCGGCTGGAAGCCTGGAGACGCATCGCCGCCGACCTCGACCTCTCCAAGCTCAAGGCGCTGTCCACGACGATCGGCTTCGACGGCATCATCGACGCTGCCCGCGACATCGTGGAGGGCAGGATTCGCGGCCGCGTCGTCGTGGACATGTAGGCCGCATTTCATTTTCCCCCTCTCCGCCTCGCTTGCGCTCGGCACCTCTCCCCACAGGGGCGAGGAACCCAGGCTGGAAGAACCGCGTTTCCTCTCCCC